>JBGTLS010000072.1:0-17902 GCA_041744015.1 Cryomorpha sp.
TTCATCAAAAGCTTTTTTCAGCGCTTTAATAGCTTCGTTTTTCACCGACACAAACTTCAATTCTTCCTTATTGTAAGCGAGCCAAATATTCACACTGAAATTGATTGACGAATCTCCGAATTCTTTCCAATGCAATGTGACTTCTTCATTTTTTAATCGGGAGGGGAGATCCTGCATGGCCTCGATTACAACTTTTTCCACTTTTTCCAAATCATCGCCATAACTTACTCCGCATTCGATGCGCACACGTCTCTTTCCATATTCCGTAAAATTGACGAATTCTTCTTCAAACAACATTCTGTTCGGGATGTAGGCAATGGGTCCATCCCAGGTTTGAATCTTCGTAACCCGTAAATTGATATCAATTACTTTCCCATCATGACCAGTTGTGGTTTTGATGACATCTCCCACCCTGAATGGGTGATTAAATGTGATATAGATCCCGGACATGAGATTGGCTGCTGTATCCTGAAATGCAAAACCCAGTGCCAGGCCAATGATTCCCAATCCGGCGAGCATGGAAGCCACTGTGCGGTCCAGATCCAATACAGAGAGCGCCAGCATGACACCCAGAAAGAAAACCAATGTGAAAAAAATTCTGGCCAGAAATCCGGCAATTGTTGGATTGGTGTGCCATTTTATCAAATATTTTTTAGAATATTTATTGATAAATTTGGCGGCGAAATAAGTCACCACAACACATATAAGGGCCAGGGCCAAATTGGGCACATGAGCCACAGCTGTTCTTAACCAACCCTCCAGTTTACCGATGATGGTATCTAATATTTCATCTGATTCCATTTATTTTTTTTGGACTTAATGGGAAATTTCATGCCACCTTGTATATATCAGTGAGAGAAGATCAAATTTTCGTAAGGGTGCAATATTGTCAACATTTCGTGGGGATATTTCCCAGGAATTTAAATCTTCTATACTTTTAACGATTATATTCCGACAGCTTGATTTCTATACCTGGTGAATATATAATAATTATTCTTGTAATTTCCGGAATTTGAATTAATTTCTTCTCAAATGGACTACCAAAAAATTATTGATGACATTTATATTCAAATAAAAGGAGAAGTCGATACGGGACAGGTGGCCACCTATATCCCGGAACTCGGTTCAGTTAATCCCGATCAATTTGGGGTGTACTTAAAAACCGTGGATAATTTGAGTTTTCAGTGTGGCGATAGCCTGGTGCCATTTTCAGTTCAAAGTATTGCAAAAGTATTTACGCTGGCGATGGCATATAAACTCGATGGTACTGAAATTTGGAAACGAGTGGGTGTCGAGCCATCCGGCAACCCTTACAATTCACTCTTGCAGTTGGAACTCGATGAAGGTATTCCCAGAAATCCCATGATCAATGCCGGTGCTTTGGTTGTATGCGATATCCTGCTAAGCAAACTAACGGATGCACATAATGAATTGTTGAATTTTGTCCGAACAATTACAGGTGATCCTTCTATCTGTTATGATTTGCGTGTGGCTGTATCAGAAAGGTCCACAGGTTTTCGAAACGCCGCGCTTGCGAATTATATCAAATCTTTTGGTAATATTCATAATGATGTGGAAGAGGTACTTAATTTCTACTATCATATTTGTTCGATCCGAATGAATTGCCGACAACTCGCTGAAGCCTTTTCATTTTTATCCAATAATGGATCGCTCTCTAATGGGTCACAAAGAATTTTAGATGAAGGTCTGGCAAAACGGATCACTGCCATTATGCTCACATGCGGATTTTATGATGAGGCTGGTGAATTTACCTACAAAGTTGGTTTGCCTGGTAAAAGTGGGGTGGGAGGAGGCATTGTGGCATTATATCCTAACTATTATTCAATTGCAGTTTGGAGTCCACGATTGAATGCAAAAGGCAATTCTTCGAGAGGTTTAAGTTTTCTTGAAAATTTCACAACGGCTACCGGTCAATCAATATTTTAATCAAAGAACTCTATTCTCACTGAAAAAAGTTGTCTGAAATGAAAAATTCAATGCCGTATCTTTGATGTTTATTTTTCACTCATCTTTTCCTTATATACCCGTAGGTATTTTTGATTCTTACAATACAAATTGGTTGTAGAGTGTAGTCATTATCATAAGGAAATACAGAATGCATAGGCAAAAACATTATGGCTATTGAGATTAAATTCTATTTCTGTTCGATCTTTTTTTTGTTGTGCGCCTTGTCGACAAATGCGCAAGTGCACGATTTCATTTCCGCAGGAAAAGATAAAATGCAAAATGAAGACTTCGAGGGAGCAATAGCGGATTTTGGCGCTGCCATTGCGGAAGACTATAACAATGGCGAAGCTTATTTTTATCGCGGCGTGATACATCTTACACTGGAAAAATTTGAAAGTGCTATATCAGATTTCTCAGCTGCTGTGCGATTAAATCCTGATTTAACAGAAGCCATGCAGGGCCGTGGTCTTGCTTATAAAGGTCTGGGAAAATTTAAAGAAGCGATCTCCGAATTTTCCGATGTTCTTGCCCAAATCCCTGACTTCTATGATGCATATTTAGAGAGGGCAATATGTCGCAGTGAACTATTGGATCTTGGGGGTGCATTACCCGATTGTGATAGAGCCATTCAACTTCAACCTGATATCCCGGATGCTTATATGGTCAGGGGTTTCATTCGTTTGCAATTGGATCAGGTATCGAAGGGGTGTGATGATTTTCGAAAGGCATCGGAACTCGGAGAACCGGAAGCTTCCGACATCATTGCTGATTATTGTAAATAATAATGATGTTGAAACGAGAAAATTTTGGGAAATACAGTCTTGCCGGGTTTTTCGCTTCCATATAAAACATCCTTATTTTTTTAAATTGGTCACAGATACACTGTTGCGTTTTAACATTTTGAAAGATTTGAACAACGTATCCACAAAGATTTGCCGGGTTTCATAATCTGTGTTATTTAAACCTGCGTTAGATAACTCTTTTCTGACGTCTGCTCAGCCGAAACCAGTTGTAAGTAGGCACCCCCTAAACTTATCAAAATGAGATCAAAAAATCTATTAACCGCCACGTTGTTGATTTTCAGTATTTGTTTTGCAACTATTTCATTTGCAGCCAGTCCCAATATTTCGAATCCGGATCAATTTTATTCTAACAGTGATGTGTTTCTTTTGGAAGAAGACTTCTTTATGCGGGAAATTCACATATCCTTCTACAGCGGTGAGGAGTGCGGATACGTATGTATCGATGGTTCAATGGAATGGGATGGAAATAACTACTCCTATAATTTGACGTTTTCCAGTGATTTCTGCAACACCTTTACGGTATCGGGAAAAATGCAGAATTCGGACTTGCCGACTGCCAAAGGAAATGACATCCGATCATCTGCCATTGCGATATATTATATCAGTCGATAACGCCACTACGTCATGATGCGCACTTTATTTTTTAGTCTACTCGCTTTGTTTACCATTGTTCCAAGGGCATCAAATGCGCAAGAAATACTTGGTAAATGGGTTTTGGAAAAGCACGAAGTTTTGGATGGTTTTCCTTCAGAAATGCATAAAATGGGATTTCAGTTTCTGATGGATAAAGAAATAGGTGAAATGTATTTTCATTTCAAAGCTGACAGCGTGGAATCAGGTACACGAAATCGCCCTGCCAATCATTTTGCAGTTCACTGGATCGATGATCGTACATTTTACATTCAGGCAACAGAAAATCAGGCTGACACTGTGTTTCATACCATCGTACCGCTAAATGATCAAAAGATTCAACTGCTTCATTCAAATAGCGAGGATCTGATCTATTTGCTTCGGGCAAATAATAATTAAGAGAACGGGTCTGTTGATTAGAAATTCTTATGAATGAAAATTGACAGACTCTTTATTTATTTACCTGAAATAAAGTAGAAAATTTTTGATTTTGGTTTTAATCCAGACAATTTGCAAATTACCGATATTTCTTTGAAAGGAATCTTTATGCGTTAAGTCCACAAGGGCATGGGACGAAACCAGGATATGAAAGCGTGGTTGAAAGACTGCTTATAATTGAAACAACCAGAATAAAATGTGATTGAGCGTTTTACGTCCCGCTATCAGATAAAATCATATTTCACACAAATTTCCCTTCAAGTAGTTTTAACTTTTCGACAAGCACTTCATCTTCAATAAGCGTATGTAAGCGCATATCGAGTTCCAGTGAGCGAAGCCGTTTGATTAAAATGCGATAGGCAATATTATCTTTAAACTCTTTTTCACGCATCTCTAACAATGATATAACCCCGGGTAAATCGGTATCGCTGTGTGGATGCGTCGCTTCAAATGTTTTGGCGCTAAATTCGTTGTAATTGTGCAGATTTCTTTTTCCATCCCAGAAAAGCATCAATGCATATGGAAACAGATATTGTTCTTCATATAAAAAATGCGCTTCCGATTCTGACATAAACTTATTGTACATCGGCGAGGCGTATCTTTTAAACCAGTCTTGATCGGGGCTAATGCGGATGACCTCATTTAATGTTTGGGCAATTTCCGGGAGCGCTTTGTTCAAATAATAGCTATGTGATCGGATAAGATAATCTATAATAACATCAATATGAAAATCCATGAATAGCGAAGCACTTGCATTTTGAATATCCGCCAGAGAAAGAGTAAGTTCTTGGACCAACTGCGCTTGAGCAAAATGACAAATCTTATTCGTCATTTGGGCATGATTGGGGAATTCATAACGGTAAAGCACCGTGGTGGATTCGGGCATGGTCTTCAAAAAAATATTGTATAAAGATGGATTCATCCGGAGTTTTTGTGAAAGTACGCTGTCGGTGAGAAAGAGACAATCCCCTTTTTAAGGTATTTGAAATGATGAGCTGATTTGTTGATGTGAGGATGTGTTGATAACTGACCTTCGCCAGGACAGATTGCTCCTGTGTCGCACAGTTTGATAATATACGGAAGTTTTGCGGAAATACGCAACCGGGTGCGGCCAAAAAGCTACAGTCTGCCCACTAAAAAATCCCCAGCGTGGGACAGATATGTGTGTTTGCCATGGTGCATGCTATTAGACGGAATGACGCGATTATAGACCAGATCACATTTTTCGGCAATTTTGTTCGTTTCATACTATTTGAACAGACGAATGATCTAACTGGCACAATACTTGGAAAACCATGTTATGCGGATCTGCCGCAGGTTCAAAATTGTTAATTACCTTTATATCAAATCTAAAACCTTAACTTATGAGAATTATCATCGCATCAATGGCTTTACTTTTTGCCTCAGCTACACTTACAGTGAATGCTCAGGATACCAAAGTAACCAAGCAAAGTGCCACAGAAGAAGCTCAATATCATACTGACCGATTGGCCAAAGCACTCGATCTGAACGAAGATCAAAAAGCAAAAGTATATCGTCAGTACTACGAAGTATCAGAAAAAACTCAAAAAATGTTGAAAGCTGATGCTACCAATGCAGAAAGGGAAGCTATGTCAAAAAAATACATGGCTGAAAAAGAGCAGGATTTTAAAACAATCCTTTCAGATGAGCAGTACCAAAAATATCTGAAAATCAAGGATCAAAAGTATGATGCCGTTGAGAAGACTACAAAACAACGCGTAAATCAGGTTGACGAACAACGAGGATCAGAAGAGCAATAGTTTGCTTTTCGTATGATATCAAGCCGTCAATACAACTTGACGGCTTTTTTATTTTTACTATTTTAAGCTATGAATATTTTAAAGTCGAGTCTGTTTCTGTTGGTTTTCCTTATCGTGAGTTGCTCGTCCGGGCAGGTCTGTAAAGTCGGAATTACCAATAACGAACTAACCAACACTGGTTGGCAATTGAAAATAATCAATGGTGTTGAAGCTGAACCTGAATCCTATATGAAAGGATTACCAACGCTTTATTTTGCGGAAGATGGTAATTTATCCGGGATCACTGGCTGTAACCATTTTATGGGTGGTTATAAAATCGATGATAAAAATCTATATCTTACTGCTGGAGCCATGTCGAAAATGGCTTGTCCCGGAACAGGAGAAGCGGAGTTCCTAAATTTATTGTCTCAGACGGTTGCGGGAGTTATACAGGCTGAAGAGCTACATCTTAAAGATGAATCGGGAAAAGATCTAATGATTTTTCGCCAAATAAAATTTCCTATAAAGGAGTAGGGGAGGTGAATTTTTTTCATTGACAAGCCACCCAATTGAAAACGTCCATGCCCGATCCAATTTTTTTCACGAATGGAAATTATCGGCATAGGCTTTGGACTGACAAATTATTATTTCACCCCAATATTTTGGAAATCATGAAAAAAACTATAGTTTACACAGCAATTCTGGCCATATCGACCTTCACCGCTTTGGGGCAGGTGACACCATCCAGTCAATCGACTACCCCTCATAATTCCCGGATTCAAATTTCTGAAGATCGTATTAGAACTTACACAGATCGAATGACTAACGATTTGCAACTCAATGCAAATCAAGCCAAACAACTGCATGAATTCCACACAAAAAGCTACAACAATCACCAGATTTTAATTCAAAATCAGGTGACAGGTGCGGAAAGGTCTCAAATTGAACAGAGCAATGAGGAATTGTACGAAGGTCAGATAAGGGGTGTGCTCACGGAAGAACAATACAATCAATACAAATCAAGAAGAACTGAATATCAAATAGATTGGAATGCAGGTGAAACCGATCTTCCCACACAGGATTTGCGCGATCAGCGTGCTCCGGTAGCCCGGCCGGGAAATTTACCTGCAGATCCGGCCACTCAACCAGGAACGTTGCCATCAACCCGTCCATCTACCCAGCCGCAAAACCCCAATGTTCCTCAATCGCCCGTGCCTCCCAGTGTTCCCCAGTGATATTCAAATAATCCTGGAGATAGTTAAGAATCGTATATGCTTTTGTATTCAAAAATATTTTATATTTACCCACAATCTATAACCTCATATCCATGAAAGCACTGATAATCACATTGGCATTTGTTACAGGTATTTGTTTTTCTTCTTTTTCTCAGGAAGCGCGGTCCGCGCAGGATGAAGCAACTGCTACAATGCAGGAGATCACCAAAGAAATTACACTAACAGAACAAGAGCATACGCTGCTTTACCGACAGGTTTATACCCAACATGATAACATGAGAAGGCTTGATAAGATGCCGGGAACTGATAAAGAAAAAGCTGAAATGGCTGCTCAACAATCAGTTCGATATCATGACGGTGTTAAAAATATTTTGGGTGAAGAGCGATACGCAAAATTCGTTACTGTCACCAAAGCAGAAGAAGTTAAATAATCCTGTCTAGGAAAATTGAAAAAACCGGCCCGGAGCCGGTTTTTTTATAGATTGTTTCTAAATACGAATGAATTCAGTCTGAAACTGTGATACAATCTCTTTTCTAACATCCATACCAATGAACTCAGAAAACTTTCTCCGGGATATTAACTTGTGATCTGCTGAATGTGTAAATTTGCAGAGCCAATTTGATGGGAAATCAATTTACATGTTGTCCCTTGATTTCTGTTGTTGAATATTTTTTTCCATTGCCGGAGTTTGGGGATGAATATCACGCGCCTGGTCTTCTAAACTTTTGTTCTTCTCAGACTGCTGAGGATCGGGTGAGTTTGATTTTTTGTTGCTTTTATTTTCGTTGTCATTATTTGTCATCTCCGAGTCATCACTTTTATTGGTGATTTTTTCATTTTTTGGTTCAGTATTCATGATGATAGATTTTTTTGAAAAAATTGATTTTGAAAAAAGCCGTCTGGACTTCAGACGGCTTCATTGATTGAATCTCATTACTTATCGGTTCTGAGACTTGTCCTGATTTTGATTTCCGGATTGTGATTTTTGTTGTTCGTTGCGATCCTGAGATTGTTGTTGATCTCTTTGCTGGTTTTGCTGACGCTCATCCTGGTTTTGACCTTTCTGCTGCTGATCTTTATTTTTAGATTGCATTTGCTGATCCCTTTCCTGTGGCTTTTGTTGATCGCGATTTTGATCCTGTTGTTTGTCTTGATTTCTTTCGTTAGACATGACTATATAATTTAAAGGTTAAATTCGAACTTCAGGATTTTCCTTTTGCTCTGATTAAAGTTACCCAATCATGCTTTTGAGAGCTAAGGCTTAACATACTTTTGAATTGGAGTAATTAATTCCCCAGTCAAATCTTGATTTCGTACTTTTCTTTTGCTCAATTCCACTCGGTACTGTGTTATTAAGACTTTGATTAGAAAGGATTAAAATTTTTTTTTTAATCGCTGAATTATCTCTGGCATATCAATTGATATCACGGAGAATTATAATGTTTTTAAATAAATTATTAGCTTATTTTATACCTCAAATTGTATAATTAACACTTGGTTTAACAAAAATCGTTTTGATATCGTGTGATTTGCTTACCTCAAATATTTTGTGCGGGTATTTGGAAATTTCCTGTAAATTGTTCACTATTATATTTTAAATCTTAAAGTTAAAGATATATGGCCATGTTGCGACTCGTTATTTGTATAATTTCTTTTTTGACGGTTGTTTACATCCTTTTCACACAAGATTTCACTGATTTGTCATGGACGGCCAACAAGGCAAATTATATCGCACTCCTCTCAGCTTGTTGTATAATAGTCGCTATGTTTCTTTCAACCCAATATGAACTCAAAGCTGTGCGCCAAATGAAAGAGGGCAGAACTAATTTGTAGCCATATGCAGAGATGGATATCCCTTAACATTTCAGCCTTTATGATATATGTTTCTCAATATTGAAAGGCCAATCAACTAATTAATTATTCAGGTTACAGAAATTTCTAAATTGCAAATTATGGACAAATTATTCTTTGACAACTGGGAGAGCCTGGGCCGTACATTCATTATTACAATTCTGGCCTACCTGGCATTGATATTCCTTCTACGTATTTCGGGCAAGCGGACTTTATCGAAAATGAATGCCTTTGATTTTGTGGTTACCATCGCATTGGGATCTACCCTGGCCACTGTGTTACTCAATAAAAATGTTGCTCTCATGGAAGGAATTCTTGCCTTTGCCATGCTCATCTTTCTTCAATACGCTGTCACGTGGCTTTCGGTACGAATACCGGTGGTAAAAAAAATCGTGACCAGCCAGCCTTCTCTGCTCGTTTATAAGGGAGAAGTTCTGGAGAAAACCATGAAAAAAGAACGGATAAAAACAGAGGAGATTTATCTTGCAGCACGGGATAAAGGAATCACAGAAATCAGCGAAATCGATGCCGCTGTGCTCGAAACAACGGGAGACATTACCATCATATCAACATTGGAAAGTTTGGATGCCTATGCAATCACAGATGTAACAAAAAAAGGTGTTATGTGAAAATGGCAGTTTGCGAGTCAATAGTGCATTTAGCGAAAACGCTCCGAACCATATTTATTTCAAATAGAAAGCTGCCTGAAGATTCAAAATGCGTTTTCTTATTTATCAGACTTTTTTTGTTGGTCATCTACCCATAGAAATGATGTATTAAGCCAATGTCCTTTTCCACTTTATCAAGGAATATCCACCATACCATAAATAACTCAAGTTTCGCATAGCCTTTTTGCTCTTGTTCTCTCACTTCGATAACTTCGTCACTTCGAGTGATTTTCGGCCTTAGAAGATGCCACCGCAGCGGAGCGAGGTGAGCAGATTCTTAGGTTGAAAATTGAACCAAGCGAGGCACGAGCTCATGAGCAACGTTGAAAACGGACACGTGCGAATAATCGAGAAGCAGTGTAATTTTCATCTCGGAGGGGTCTCGATTATTCCCTTCGGTCATGAAAACGCCTGCGGCTAAGTTCAATTTTTGAATCCGCTGCGCTCCTTCAAAAATCACTCGACCTGACCTCAACGATATGCATATCATATTTTTAGCATGGACAAAGTGAACAGAAATTAATGTGCGAAACTTGAGTAAATAACTATGGAGAAATGATAGTGGATGATAATGCGAATAATGTGTCACTGATTTGTCACGTTATCGTACAATTTAAATCGAAATTTAAATCCTATTTATGAAATGTCCAGATTTTTATCAATGGCATTTGTGAAAGCAAGGTGTTCCCAAGTGCAACGGAAGATGAAAATGGATTTTTTGGACTTATAACATAAAACTCTGCAGATATGTCAAAACGGTCTTTATAAAAGCACCAGGGTTCCATGTGAACAAACCCGGTCTTTTCATTGAGGAAAACATGTTGCTCATGGACTCCGTGAAGGTTGCCAAACATGATAGGAGTAGGCTCGGTCGTCAATCTTCCCTCGCAGAGTATGAGCGAGCACTCGTCGCACCAACGCAAAAACTGATATGCTTCAGTGGCTTCATTTTTAGAAATGTGTAAATGTTGACGCAGTTGTGTCTGCAAAAATTCCTGACGGGAAAGATATTCTTCCAGTTGGGGAGATTTTTCCTTTTTCGGGTCGCGCAATCCATGTGCGTGCATGGAAACCAGGAGTGTCACAAATTTGCTTCTGTATTGTGCTTCCATCACCACGCGCTCAGCCTGCAGCAGATTTTCACCAAAATTTCTGAAATTTAACGGAGCACCGGCCTGATCGATATGGGTTTCTTCGGTAAATCCCGCCTGCGCATCATCATGGGTAATCACAGCTGCCAAAGTTTCAATCCAACGATTTGGCCTGAAACTATCAGCTACTTCACTGCCGAGACTACCCGCTAACAGGGCATGGTTGCGCTGGAAAAAGATTTCCCAGCGGTCTGATTTGTCATTTACGATCATTGAAGCAAGTTTCCCGCCAAGGCCCAAAAACTTTGCCATTCATGTTGGAAATTCGCGGTTGGAGGCTAATTCGGTTATGTTTATTTAATTTGCATCTGTTCGCTTTCGCTAAAAATAGCCATGTATGAATTTAACTCCCTATTATGAGGAGCTTTATAAGCAATCAATCGATGGAATTCGAGCTGGGAACCATCACGTCGATCAGTTTATCGATTCTCCCGACGACCGACGTGTGGGTATAACTCTGCTCATACGGCCATCTCTTGAAATCAGGCAACGAATTCAGCTATTTCTCGACGAATTAAGGCACATCGATCCAGCTCAATATTATTATCCCATTTCTGATATCCACATCACGGTGATGTCGATAATCGGTTGTTATGACGGTTTTGATTTGAAACAAATATCCCTGCCGGCGTATGAAACGCGTATTGAAAAAGCAATTAACAAGACGCATTCTTTCCGCTTATGTTTTGCCGGTGTTACTGCTTCCGACTCGTGTTTGATGATACCCGGTTTCCCCGAAAATGATCAGCTCAACAGCCTTCGGAATGATCTTCGCGAAATATTTATGCAGTCAAATCTTCAGCAATCTATCGATGCGCGTTATTCAATCCGCACCGCTCATTCTACAGTCGTGCGCTTCCGAAAACAATTGGTTCATCCAACTGAATATGTAAACGTCATAGAAGAATTCAGAAATAAACCTTTTGGTGAATTTGAAGTAAAACATGCGGAATTGGTATATAATGATTGGTACCAGCGTGTTGAGAAAACGCGATTTCTGACAGGCTTTCAAATTGGAAATAACCTTTCGGACCAATCCGGTGTTTAGCTGTTCTTTTTATTTTTTTTCTTCCAGATCACATATCCAATAAAAATCAGCAAACTTATTCCCGATCCCCATAAAAGGCCTTTTCTGAGTAATTCATTGCTCTCACCGAGTATGGCAATAAATAGTAAGAGGTGCAATACCTGCCAGCGTTGCGCTAATAAATTTCCAATAACCCATTCGGAGCATCCCGGCTACAAAACTAATTGCATCATTACTTAAAAAGGGATTTAGTCGCGTAATAAAAACTGCCCAGAAACCATAATCATCAATAAAATTTGCAATTTTTCCTTCTGTTTTGGTTCCGAGTATTTTTTTCACATCGAATTTAAGGTAAGATGTCAGCTTTTCTCCCGACGACCATTTTTTCCAACGGTCAGTTGATTATTACTGTTATACAAGTTTTCATTTTTCAGAACCAGCTATCAGATTTCAGTCTCTGCGCCTACGGCGCTTTTTTTTTCACGCAAAGGCGCGAAGAAGGCGCCAAGGGCGCAAAGGTGGGTAAGTCTAAAAGTGATGATACGAACCTAAAGATCGGAAGGTGTGTCCATTCGCGCATTCGCGGCTAACAAAAGCTGCTTGCGGCCCTTTTTCCCTAAACCCATCCCCCAAAACATCGATTTGGAAAATGGGAGATTGAGATCAACTACAGGGGGTCAGTATGCCGGAATGGCAGTTATTGACCCCGGGATATCTTTCCCCGTAGGGAGTCTGTATCGCCGGAATGGGGGGTCAATATGGACCAGAAAGTCCATTGCCTGCTGTGCTGCATGGGAATGTTCGCTGCGCTTTCTTAGTTGTGAGAGGAATTTTTGCGCTGTTGGCGCTTTTTTTCTTTTAAATCAATAATAACCTTCTTTTACCGCTGCTTTGCGCCCTCCGCGGCACTCTGCGCCTTTACTTGCTGCGCTGCGTGAGAACGTTCGCTACGCTATCAAAGTTGCGAGAGGAATTAGCGTCGTCGGCGCCTTTTTTTCACGCAAAGGCGCGAAGAAAGCGCAAAGGCCGCAAAGGGGGGGCTAAGTTTAAATCAATAAAAACCTTCTTCTACCTGGGCTTGGCTAACCTGGGCCGCAGGTGGGTCCATTCGTGCATTAGTGGCTAACAAAAGCCGTTTGGGGCCTTTTCCTCCCCAACCCATCCCATCCCCAAAACATCGATTTGGAAAATGGGAGATTGAGATTAACTTTGGGGGAGGGGTGCAAAAAGACTTATCTTCAATATAAAGCAGTCATGATATCAAAAGCCAAACTCAAAGAACACATAGATCAATTTCCAAAAGATGAGATTTCCATAGATGAACTCATTGACAGACTGGTTTTTATTGAGAAACTGGAAAAAAGAATTGCTTTGTCGGAGGGCGGTGGTTCAACCGTCTCTGAAGAAGAGATGAGAAATGATATTAAAAAAGGGTCGAAATTGGGTAGAAGGAATAAATTAACCGGAATAGATTTGTACGGTGAACTCACATACTAAAAAATGATGAGATTACAAGCGTAAATCTCTAGCCTCCAAGGACAGCGGAAACTTTGGTTTTATCGAATATTGCTACCCGTCCACCAATTAAAATTATCTGAAATAATAATTTCATTCTTTTTTGTATGATGGGTGGTCTTCATTGGAATTGTTCTAAACTGCAGAGCATACTTTTCAGCCAGTTGTCTGATTTCTGCAGTATCGTCATAGGTCAACATGAATTTCCCCATAAGCTGGGAAGTCATTTTAAACAGCTTTTCGTGGTCAATATCATAGTGTGTATATAACCGTTTACCTGCAACCGTATATGGAGGATCGATAAAGAAATAAGCATTTTTATTGTTCTTATTCTGATCTAAAACTTTGAAAGCATCTCCTGAAATAAAGTCAATTTTGTTCTTTACAAATTCAATCGCACGAATTCTGTCTCGCAAAGTTTTTGGATACCAACGCGACGTAAGACCTTTACCGTTCTCTCCATTTTTTATCATTCCGGAACCTTTTGCCAAAATGCCGCCATGAAAAACCCGGTTTTTTAGAATCGTACAAAATGCAATGTCTTTTAATGATTTATCTGGATTGTCCAATTCTGCTTTGACATTTTCGCGGGTCAGATCAAAGGAGAAAATTTTGTCCGCCAGCCACGGATTATTGTCCGAAAGAATTGTTTCCCATACAGCAGCAATTTCTTCATCCATTTCCACCATTGTAATATGGTCTGCCAATTTCTCAAATGCTGCTGTTAAACTTACTATACCACCCCCCGCAAATGGCTCAATGAGCAATGGAGTACGGTGGCCCTGCTTAAGCCATTGCCTGACAGTTGGGATGAGCCAGGTTTTACCTCCTGGATAACGGAATGGGCTGCGTTGTGGCACAGATGCCACATTCACCACCTCAATTTCGTTGTGTTCTGTAGTTTCAAACAATGTCATTTGTTGTTTCATTATTCTACAACAATGTTTTCAAGGTTCTTAGCATCAGACATACCTGATAGTTTTGAATCGAGTTTTTTCTGCAGCAGATCAGTAAAATCATTCAATGGACCCGCTTCAAATTTGGCGATTTGTTCTAAAGCATCTGTAAACATAGTGTAAACCACTCTCTGAAGTTTAAGCGACAGCGTTTCAGTTTTCTCATCAGGAACGAGATCGTACAAAAAGAAAGCGAAATCAGCTTGTGTCTTATCGCACTCTGGTAAGGGTGGTAATGTATTGTAGAATGCCGTTTGTAACGCTACTGCTTGCTTTTTATTCCACTGTTTTAGAATGGACCCTTTCGCAATGATTTGTGGAATAAGTCTTTTTCGCGAAGAGGATAAATAGTCTGGTTTGGGATATTTAAAAGCGTGTTCCCAAACGAAAGTTGCTTTTGGCTTTTCAAGGTATGCAGTAAACGGACCGGTTAAATTGCCTGAGATGTAAACAGATTGTACTTCAAGTGAGCCAAAGTCGAGAACACGCCCTTTGCTATCATAAGATACGAGAACATAATCAATATTTCCAGCCGATTTGCCATGTTTATCTTTCAAACGCACTTCCCCAACGTGTGTCCAGGACGTTTTTCCTGTAAAAATGAACTCAGCCACATCACTGATTATTATCCAATCTTCCCTAAATCTTATCGGGCAAATCACTACTGGCGCACCTTTGTGGTTTAAGCTGCAAACCCCCAAAGGAAATTCAATGCTGTTCTTCGTGCAGTTTGAAACTATGTTGTTATAAGGACAAAGTTTGTTCTTTCTATATCGCTTAGCCCTTTCTGATTGGTTTTCAATAGGAAATCCAAAAACTTCAGCCAAAGGTTGTTTATTGTTTCTGTCCATATTCATAGCCAAATTTAGCATTTTTCCTCTTTCCCTGTTCTTACAAGCTGATTCATGTCCATTCCTGCCTATACTTTCGGCAGACGCAGCGAAAAAATTCTTCCTGCGGCCTTCTCTTTCCCATTTACTCAAAACCCATCCCACAAAACATCGATTTGGAAAATGAGAGATTGAGATTAACTTTGGGGGTAATGAGATGGGGCACAACTGGAAAGGATCAAATTAATTTTGGAAAGTTTACTGAAGTATCGTGATTTGATATGAGTAAGGAATAAAGCCGGATGAGAAAAAGAGATATCCATAATTTGTTAGTCGGAATGTGGTTTCTATATGAAATCATTATTGAAGGTTATTTACCTGATGATTTATTGGAGAAGTCAAAATTCATCGCGCCTATATTAGGATTGGTCCTATTAAGTATGTCACTTCATTACCTCTTAAGAAATCGCAATGAAAATCGAAATAAAACCTATGAAGAACTAATTTCTAAAGAAAATGTAGGAAATTACTTGCAATGCTTTTTTCTCTTGTTGTTTACTGGAATTGATGTTTTTATACCTTTTGGTATTTGGGTTCAGATAGGAATGTACATCATTGCACTCTTGTTAATAATTACTGTTCTGTTAAAAGAATGGGCATTTAAAAAAGAACTCATTTCTTTAGTAATTGTAGGGCATTTATTTTTAGGATATATTTTATACATCGAGATCGAAAAAACTTACATCAGGCACTATGGAAATGAAATTATTGGAAGTTACTGGGCTAAACCCAATTTTAAAGCCAAATATATCGTTAACCTTGCTAAATCAAGTGATTTACAAAAAGCACACAGTTTACCGGCAATCATACACGTATTCAAGGAATCGCACGAAAGTGATTATCCCCGAGAGGATAATTGGGGACAAGAATATTATGAAAGCTATACGAAGGAGTATATCTTTCTCGAGAAGGTCTTTTTCAATAATGGGAAGTACCTAACATTCGATGATTGTAATTTAAAGATGAGAAATAAAAGTTATTGTAGGGACCAGGATGAAAATGAATGGTTAATTGAGTTAACGGAAGAAAAAGTGGAGTAAATAAATTGTCCTCAACAGGTCTAACAAATAGTGCTGGTTGACATTGTAAAGTAAATCTAATGCCTAGAATTGAAATCGGTTATCGACAGAAAGAGTTGTGTTCTAGAATGGGCTCCATTCTAAATAAGTCTTATTACAACCATTTAATAAAGAGACTCAAATGAGAAGTTATGTTTTTCTAATACTCACAATTGTACTTTTAAGTAGTTGTGGAGTGACCAGAATGTATGAAGATGCCAAAACATCACAGTCAATTGTATTGTATGAAGCGTATATTTCAGAATATCCCCGAAGTAAGTTTCTGAAACAGGCTACGGAAGAGCTGAATACTCTTTATGAAGAAAGAGATTGGAAATCTGCCAACCAGGCTAAGTCCCAAACTGCATTCGAATGTTTTTTAAGAGATTATCCTTATAGCAAATATGGTCGGCAAGCAGAAGAAAAGATCAAGGAGATTCAGGAGTCGGATGCATGGAAAAAAACAGTCAATATCGACTTGATCTATGCATATGAAAACTTTCTCAGCAGTTATCCCGCATCTCGATATGCATTTGATGCCAGAAATAAAATTGAACAATTAAAAGACGAACTCGCTTGGAAAGTAGCAGAGTCAGAATCAACTGTTGATTCCTATCAAAAATACATTTCAGAATTTCCAAATGGCACAAAAAAAGTATTGGCATTAGACAGAATCAAAGAAATTGAAATCGTCAAACCGGCATGGAATAGAACAGTGAAGGCAAACACACCTGACGCATACCGTGATTTTTTAAGTCAGTATTCTCAGAGTTCTTTTTCTTCCATTGCCAGAAATAAATTGTCGGTTTTAGAAAGAGAGCATTGGTATCAGGCGACCAACAAGAAGTCTATTGCGTTATATCAAGCCTACCTTAAAAATTTTCCCAATGGTGAACATTCAGCGGAAGCAGAAAAGGCCATAATTGACCTGGAAGTTGATAATATATTTAAAGGAGATTACGGACAACTACCACCTATGAGTAAGACCTCGGCTGGGTATACATATGCAACTACAAATGATATTGAAATTTTCAACAATACAGCCTATACATTAACTGTCCGGTACAGCGGAAGTCTCGAGAGCAAGAAAATAGTTTTAAGTCCAAAACAGAAACGGAAGTTTACATTAGAAAATGGAAATTTCAGGGTAACAGCTTCAGTCGATGCTGCTAACGTCACAAACTATGCAGGAAAAGAAAACCTGGAAGGAAGAAGTTATACTTCTGAATTTTATATCGAAACTGAAACATATTGGGGGCGTTGAACTTTCATTTGTTGCCTTAATTATGCTTTATCTTACATCAACTCTTTTTTTAATTCACTTATGAGTCCATAATTTTTTTGTCAGGTCTGACATGATGCACCACATTACAAATATACTTAATGGACGAGAATGTAAGATTTAGAGTACTCCTGGAAGCGAAAGAGAATGGCGGGGTTTACAACCTTTATTCGAAAAGACCAGAACTTAAAAAAGGAAAAACTCTTATTGCAATTGAAGGGGCTATTGCGGAGCTATTGGAACTCGGCTTCTTAACACAAGTAAGAAACACTGAGAGATATACTATAACCATGACAGGCAAGGAAGTTGTAGAGCTTGGCAGTTTTGAGGCGTACCGAGCAAAACTAAAAGAGTCGCCTGACTTAAATTTGATTAATGAAACCTTTAAGGAAATAGCAAAAATTCATTCAGAAACAAAATCTGGAAATAAACTTGTTACCAGAGTTTCAATAGTTACGGCCGCAGCCATAATAATTCAAACAATCTTCACTGTAATTCCATACTTTTCCGAAGAGCCAGTACTTCAGCCTGACCTACTGATAATGGAACAAAAAGTATTGATAGATTCCTTATCGTTTCAAGTTAATCGTTATCGTTTTGACATGGATTCTCTTTCAGTGAAATTCCAAGAATTATCTACGAATAAAGATTCTACATTTAAAAAGGAGT
>JBGTLS010000073.1:0-2082 GCA_041744015.1 Cryomorpha sp.
ATATCCGTTTAAACAGGTTCATTTGGGGATTATGAAAAATAATTTAACTTGTATACTTCTGATTGGCATGTTTGCAGGATGTGCAAATAGTGAAACAGAAATTACAGGGCCAGTTCAGCATAAAGTGGAACTACCTGCGCCCGGATTTGTCGACCTGTCGGGTTTCGGTTTCCCTGTTAGCATGGATATCGGTCCAAATGCTGAATCAGATTTTCAATTTCAATGGAATGATGCTTTCGGAAGACTTGAGATAAAAAACGGGCAGGGCATTGACTTTTTTGTGATTCAGGATGCTGTGAGTTGTGCCGCGAAAAAAAGTGAAATTGAATCGGGAATTTTCACGATCAATTACATTGCTGAAAATGATGAAATTCTGTTTTACGAGGCTACCTTACCCTTCACTATGTCAACGTATTATCATTTTTTCGCATGCCTTCAGATCGATGGAAAAATCTATAATTTCGAGAATAATCCGCTGGTAGAATTCCGTAGATCAGACATAGCGATTATGGTTGAATTATGCAGGAGTTTTAAAGCCGTTCACATTGAAAAAATATAACCTTGGCGGGATGGTGAGTTTTTGTATTTTTGGATTCGCTCAATTACGTGAAGTATTGCCCTTATGAAAAATTTCCAACGGCTTCTAATTCTTATGTGGGGCTTTTTCCCGCTTGCCGGAATGGCTGCAGAGTCGCTGGGTGTCAATGGTATTTATCAGGGTAAAGACTTGTACGTCAAAAATCCCTTTTCAGGTGATGGAGTGGGTTTTTGTGTTTTCGAAGTATTTGTAAATGGAGATTTGACCAGAGACGAAATCAATAGCAGCGCTTTTGCGATTGATTTTAATGTTCTGGGGATTGAGGTGGGTAGTTCGGTTGAAATTATCATAAATCACAAATCCAATTGCGAACCCCTTGTTTTAAATCCTGAATCGATCAAGCCTCATAGTACATTTACCATTCATCAGATTGGAGTAAAAGGCAATGTCCTTAGCTGGAGCGCTCAAAATGAAAGTGGATCGCTGCCGTATATTGTTGAACAATATCGTTGGAACAAATGGGTAAAAGCGGGAGAAATTGAAGGAAAGGGCACCGCCGGAACGCATCAATACAGTTTTGAGTTATCTCCTTACAGTGGCGAGAATAAGGTTCGTGTTAAACAACTCGATTACACAATGAAGCCGCGATATTCGGAGGCTGTTTCATACACCCCTTCCGTATCGAAAATCGCCTTTGAGCCCAAACGCGTAGATTCAGAAATCGTATTCACCAACCAAACACGTTATGAGATTTTCGATAAATTCGGAAATCTGGTTAAAACCGGATATGGTAAAACTGTGGATGTCGGAACGCTGGCCGGTGGGGATGACTATTATATCAATTATGATAGTTCTTTTGGTGAGACTTTTAGAAAAAAATAGCTTACCAGTTTTCAAAAATTTCTGTGATTTCCTCGTTCGGTTTTAAATGATGTACAAGCATCTTTGTGTTTTTCGCCCCCAGCGTATGTTGTTCTGTATCATCAATAAAGAGTGTTTCAGAAGGTTCTAAATGGTAGTTTTCAAGTACAGCGCTGAATATTTCCTTATCGGGCTTTCGCAACCCCAGATCATGACTATAGCATACAGCTTCAAAAAGGTTTGAGAAATTTTCCCATCCAAAGTTCTTGTCGATTGTTTTTTCAAATGATTTTTGGTGAATAATATTTGTATTGCTGAGAATAAACAATCTGTAATTCTTACGTAGTCTTTCGAGCATTCTGTACCTGGACTCGGGAAAATCTCCTAAAATGGCGCACCAGGCTTCCGAAATTTGCTCATGGGAAATGCCAGGCATGAGTGCACTTAATTCCCTTAAAAATCCATCTTCTGAGATGATGCCTTTTTCCAGACGCTGAAATATATCGGCCTGGTATTCTTTTGTGAAGGCTTTTTCAGGGTTCAATAGTCCAAGATTTCTGAAAGCCCCGACAGTGCGATTATAATCGATATTTAGCAAAACGCCTCCCAAATCGAAAATGATGTTTTTTACTCTTTTCTGAATCATTTGCATAAAGTCAAATTTAGATTTTGCGGGCTGCTTT
>JBGTLS010000074.1:0-3170 GCA_041744015.1 Cryomorpha sp.
CTAAGCGTCAGTTTGTGGAAGGTTCTCATTATACGATAAAGAAAGATATCTTCTGCTGTTTGTGTACGTCTGAATTCAATATGCATATCATTTTGGATCAAATATTGCTCACAATGGAACTCATAGCTTCAATACCATTTAATTAAATTTAATGAGCATTATTCAAACTACCATTTTACTTTCCTGTCTTACATTTCTTATTATATTATCATCTTGTCGGAAAGAGGATGAAAGGTCAATGGATAATGCTGCAGGTCATTCCGGACTGTACGCATTCCCCCAATTTCCGGAATCCGAGTTGACCCGATACGAAAATATATCATATTCCACACGTCCGAATTTCATGGGCATTCAATTTACGGATAGCCGAGTCCGGGATGTTGAAATACAACAAACCGAACTTGATATTCATATGGATGTTTTGGTTCCTCCAAATGCCGACATCTATAACAGACAACCTGTTATGGTACTCATCCACGGAGGTGGATTTAAAGGTGGATCAAAAAATGACTTTTCAACCGCTTTGATTTCGTATGCCAAAGCTGGATACGTCTCTGTAACTGTCAATTACCGATTGACGACAGACAATGATCAAAGCGAAACTTTGCGAACGATGGCCGCATTACATGCGCTGGAAGATGTTCAGAACGCCATCCGGTTCCTGAAAACAAATTCGGAGTTTTATCATATTGATACAACCCGGATAGCTGTCTCAGGCGTTTCGGCAGGCGGTGGCCTTGCTTTGGGGCTTGCACTGGGTGCGGATGAAATCGATGAACTGGAATCAGATTTTCAAGGTATCAGCGCACACATTGATGCCTCTTTTCCTTCAGGCGCCACTCTTACAGCTGACAGCCTTATTGATTTATCCTACTTGCATCTTAATTCCTCTGATGCTCCTGTCATGTTATTCCATAATAGTTTAGAGGATCCTGCAACCGGCGCAACCTGGGAAGATGCGATTTTAACACAAACATTAATCAGAGAGTCGGGTAATGAATGTCGGCTTATACCACAGCCTGCAAACACGCATACAGTATCATTGCATGTTGGTAGTTCTTATTGGGAAATAATGAAACCATTTTTATGGCGTCATCTAAGACTTCATGAACTGAGACAAGAATGAAATTTTAAAGGGAATGAATAGTGTATCGTGAAATCCATTGAGGTTTCAACAAGTAAAATGGCAACTAAATTTATCCTAGTTTGGAAAGGTAATCGGGCTAAAATATTTTTTGTTTTTCCCATGTTTATATTGTAGTTTGAAACCAAGCTTAATAATAACTGCTCATACTCATTTTTAGGTGTTAATATCACAGCTATCATTACTCAACATATATATGGACCAGTTATTGCCATTAATCAAAAGAAATCCAATACGATTCTACTTATGAAAATTTCTGAATCCTTAATTTTAATTTTTTCTGTCCTCTGTCTGTCCGCCTCTTGTCAGAAAGAAATTATAAGATCCGGCGATGGCAGCGCACATAAAGGTTTGTACGCATCCCCTCAATTTCCTATATCACAATTGGTCCGGCATGAAAACGTAACATATTCCACCCGGCCAAATTATAAGGGCATCCAGTTTACAGACAGCAAAACTAAAACATCAGATTTTCAACAAAATACATTGGATTTGCATTTGGATATTATCGTGCCACCGAATGCAGGGAAAGAAGCACGACAACCTTTGATTATATTTATACATGGTGGAGCATTCAGGCAGGGTTCCAAAAATGGTTTAAATAAGGAAGTTGTTTCCTTTGCTTCAGCCGGTTACGTTGCTGCAACGCTCAATTATCGCCTAACCGTCCATAAAGATCAAAATGCGGATTTACGAACAAAGGCAGCCTATTTTGCCCTGGAAGATGTGCAAAATGCGATACGTTTCCTGAAAGCCAATGCTGACACGTATCACATTGACACAACCCGGATTGCGGTTTCAGGAAAATCAGCTGGTGCAGGGCTCGCTTTGGGCATAGCTTTGGGAGCAGATGACCTGGGAGATTTAATTTCCGACTATCCCGGGTTTAGCGCGCGAGTTGCAGCGGCTTTTCCTTCAGGAGCAACACTTTCTTCTGATACTCAAATTGATATTTCCAATATGAAATTTGACAAAACTGATGCACCTGTTATGTTATTTCACAACAGTGTAAAAGACCCCGCTACAGGTGCCACCTGGGAAGATGCTAAAAAAACCCAGACATTAATCAAAAACTCTGGAAATGAATGTGTTCTTGTGCGTCAACCTCCAAAATCACATGCTGTAACTTTGGATTTGGGTGGTTCATACTGGGATGATCTGAAACCCTTTTTATGGGAACATTTGAGAATTCATGAAATGAGTAAAAAATAGTTTTCAGGAAATGCTGGAATAGATCATCCATTTTGTGGTCTTAAATCCCCAACTCTTATTTTCACACAATTTGAGTTACAGCCGTTTAGCGTAAGGTCCGGTTTTGGTCATTGTGTCAGCAAAACGCAAAACAAAAAAAGATGGAAACCAAGGATCATACACTCACCCATTTGCTGTCTGCAGACACCCTTATCGGGAAATCTGTTGAAAATTATGATGACGACAAAATCGGAGATATCAAAGATTTGGTCCTCGACCCGATTTCCGGCGAGATTTCTTACGCTGTTCTCTCTGTGAGCACCGGATTTTTAAATCTCGAAAGTAAGTTTTTTGCAATTCCTTTACAGGCCATGACGGTAACAGAATCTACTGTAAAGTTTGATATCAGTAAAGAACGATTGGAAAAAGCACCGGGATTCGATAAAGACGTATGGCCAACAGGTCCACAAAAAGAGTTTCTCACTTCAGTTTATGCTTATCACAACATTTCACGACAATCGGCTGGAAATCAACGATCAGGTACGGGAAATGATGCGCTTCATCTCATGTCAAATCCCGATAGTATGGCAAATACACGTGTCCATCAATCAGGAATGGATAAAACAGGTCAGCCAGATCATGGTAACTACGATAAGAATCCGGATAAAAATAAGCAGTTCGACCGCTAGTCGAACGTATTTGAAGATTCCTCGGATGGCCCACGCATATTTCAGATCGCACTGCGTATATCAATCATCATTTGTACCAATTTTAATCCATATGGAAACATCAGAAAATACTTTAATACCCACATCAAAACTTATTGGAAAAAAAG
>JBGTLS010000075.1:0-4388 GCA_041744015.1 Cryomorpha sp.
GAAATAAATAGAGTAACCTTCATCTGACATCGGAAAATTCTCGCAATACATGCGGTTATTTGCCTTATTAAACTCCACATACGGACGACCCGCCAAACCCCCGGTCGCTCTGAAAACAGGAGCGATTGATGCGCTTTCGGCCACAAAATCGTTACCATTTCCACTTTTATCCGGCCAAATTAAAACATCTTGATTGTTTGGTACTGTCACAGAGCCTGCATCGAGCCAGAGGAGTAATTTGGGTTGGGGCGACCCGGCAGGAGCTTCAGTGCCATCAGCATTCCCAATCCCCATCGGCCCATACTGACCAAACGCCCCAAAAGAAAAAAGAATGGAAAACAGCACGGTTAGGTACCGTAAAGAAAAAAATATTGAATCAGACATCACATTCATAGCCGCAAAAATTTAACCATTAATTCATCCACAATATTTGAGGGATGGATTAAGCATGTTTGATCACGTAAATAAATGCCTATAAAATCCAAATGAATCGGTTTACAGGGTTGACGTCACTTTCTAAAATAGGATGACTACGGCTAAGGCTTAGCAACCTCCGCAAAAATCTGTTTGGGAAAGAGATCATTCACATTTAAAGCACACGCAAAATAGCACACGAAGATAGGCTATTTGCCGTTAAAACCAATCATTTTCCCGACGAATGATATGAACAACCGTTTTTTATACGTCAAAAGCCCGCAATAAAGAGCAATTGCACAGGAAAATGCGCATACTTAACGGCCAAACAGTTAGCCCGATATTTCAGATTTTTCGCATCTGTCCGGGTTGCGATAAGGCAGCAAAGAAATTTACTACTAAGATTAAAGCTGCGCAGCCCTGAAAGTATTCATCAACAAGGCCACACGGGTCATGGGACCCACTCCACCTGGCACAGGCGTAATGGCAGAAGTTTTCGAAGAGACCTCATCAAACTGAACGTCACCTTTCAGAGAAAAACCGCTGGATTTAGAAGAATCCGGGACACGTGTGGTTCCAACATCTATGACCACGGCACCTTCTTTGACCATGTCGGCCTTCACAAAGCCCGGCCGACCGAGGGCAGAAATTAAAATGTCCGCCTGTTGCGTATAAGATGAGATGTTTTGGGTTTTGCTGTGACACAGTGTGACTGTGGCATTGGCAAAAGCGGCATTTCGCGAAAGCAAAATACTGAGCGGAGAACCCACAATATTACTTCGGCCGATGATCACGCAATGTTTTCCGGAAGGATCAATGCCATTGCGCTTTAATAATTCAATGATTCCGGATGGAGTGGCGGGTAGAAATCCCGGCAAACCCAGCGCCATTCGACCGACATTGGTGGGATGAAATCCATCCACATCCTTGTCGGGGTCGATCGCCGTGATCACTTTTTGGGTATCAATATGCTTTGGTAGTGGTAACTGAACGATAAAACCATCAATCTCCTCGTCGGCATTGAGCTCGGCGACAAGATGGAGGAGGTCCGCTTCTGAAATGGATTCCGGTTTGCGGATAAGTGTGGAACCAAATCCAACTTCTTTGCAATCCTTTACTTTATAACTGACATAAGTTTCGCTTCCGCCGTCGGTGCCCACGAGCACTGCTGCCAAATGGGGAATTTTTTCACCACGCGCTTTTCGTGTTTTAACCTTTTCAGCCAATTCCACACGAATTTGCCGGGCGGTTTCTTTGCCATCCAAAATTTTCATATTGCTCATTGCGGCGGCTCTTATTAGCGCTTTACATTCCAGGAATTTTTCCTTTCATGCCGCCCATCTGACGCATTAAATTGGCCATATTGCTTTTGTTTGACATGAGCTGCATCATTTTTCGCGTTTCCTCGAATTGTTTGATGAGTTTGTTTACATCGGCGATATTGGCGCCACTCCCCTGCGCAATACGCTTGCGCCGGCTGCCGTCCAACATCTTGTGATCTTCTCTCTCAGCGGGAGTCATAGACCGAATGATCGATTCGATGCCCTTGAAAGCATCGTCGTCAATATCCATATCTTTTACAGCCTTTCCCATTCCGGGAATCATTCCCATCAGGTCTTTCATATTTCCCATTTTCTTGATCTGCTGTATCTGATCGAGAAAATCATTGAAGTTGAATTCGTTCTTTGCTATTTTTCGCTGGAGCTTGCGGGCCTTTTCCTCGTCGTAATTCTCCTGAGCGCGTTCCACAAGCGATACGACATCACCCATGCCGAGGATCCTATCGGCCATCCTGTTGGGATAGAATATGTCGAGGGCTTCCATCTTTTCGCCGGTACCGACAAATTTGATCGGCTTATTGACCACCGATCGGATGGACAAAGCGGCACCACCCCTGGTATCCCCATCGAGTTTGGTAAGGACCACACCATCAAAATTGAGGCGATCGTTGAAGGACTTGGCCGTATTTACCGCGTCCTGCCCAGTCATGGAATCGACCACAAAAAGCGTTTCAGAAGGATTGATCGCGCGTTTCACGGCTTCGATCTCTTTCATCATGGTGTCGTCGATGGCCAATCGTCCGGCTGTATCGACGATCACGACATTGAAGTTGTTGCTTTTTGCGTAAAGCACGGCAGCCTCTGCAATTTTGACCGGGTTTTTTTCCTCCCGGTTTGAAAAGACCTCCACTCCTATTTGCTCGCCGACTACATGAAGCTGATCAATGGCAGCGGGGCGATAAACGTCGCAGGCTACCAGCAAGGGGCGTTTGCCTTTTTTTGTTTTGAGGTAATTGGCCAGTTTTCCTGAAAAGGTGGTTTTTCCTGAGCCCTGTAATCCTGACATCAAAATTACCGCTGGACTACCTTTTAAATTGATTTCTTCGTGTTCCGAACCCATGAGCTCGGTGAGCGTCTCCTGGGTAATTTTGACAAGCAACTGGCCCGGTTTTACGGCAGTAAGTACGTCCCGACCAAGCGCTTTTTCCTTTATATCGTTGGTAAAATCCTTCGCAGTTTTGAAATTGACGTCTGCATCGAGGAGGGCGCGGCGCACTTCCTTGAGCGTTTCGGCTACGTTAACTTCTGTAATTTGTCCCTGACCTTTGAGAATTTTAAAGGCGCGATCAAATTTATCGGTAAGATTATCGAACATATCGGTGACAATTTAGGGCTGCAAAGGTAAAAATTCCGGGTTCAAAACCACGGCTACATCCGATTGGGGGCGTCGATTCCCAAAAGCTTCAATCCTGACCGGACAATTTTTCCCACCACAGAAGCAAGTTGAAGTCGGTAAGTTTTCAGTTCTTCCGACTCCGCCTGAAGGATCGAAACATTCTGATAAAATGAATTGAAATCCCTGACCAGATCGAAAATATAATTGGCCAGGCTGGCCGGATTGTATGTTTCGGCTGATTCCAGGATCACATCCGGATACTGGTATATTTTCAACTGGAGACTCCGTTCAAACGTATTGATTTCCACGTTTTGCGCTTCATTGGAAAGGTCCTGATCATGCTTTCGCAAAATGGATTGAATCCGTGCGTGCGCATATTGGATAAATGGACCCGTATGACCATTAAAATCGATGCTTTCCTTCGGATCAAACAACATGTTTTTCCTGGGATCGACTTTTAAGAGGAAATATTTCAACGCGGCCATGCCGATCATTTCGTAAAGCTTGTCGCGCTCAACCTCATTGATGCCTTCAAGTTTGCCCAGATTCTCCGTGATTTCCTGTGCTGAACGAACCATCTCTTCCATGAGATCGTCGGCATCGACTACTGTGCCCTCGCGCGATTTCATTTTGCCCTCAGGCAACTCCACCATACCATAAGACAGGTGGTGACAGTGACCGGCCCATGAATAGCCCAGCTTTTGCAGAACAGCGAACAAGACTTTGAAGTGATACTCCTGCTCATTTCCAACGGTGTAAACCATTTTCTCTACTTCAGGATAATCTTCGTATCGCAAAATGGCGGTGCCAATATCCTGGGTCATATAGACAGAAGTGCCATCGCTGCGCAGAAGTAGTTTCTCATCCATGCCGTCTTCAGTCAAATCGACCCAAACAGAACCATCGGGACGTTTTGTAAAAATCCCTTTATCGACGGCCTTCAATGCGATATCTTTCCCAAGACTCCAGGTGTTGCTTTCGTAATAAAGTTTGTCAAAGTTGACGCCCATGCGATCATAGGTTTTTTGAAAACCATCGTACACCCAACCGTTCATTTTCTCCCAAAGGGCGTATGTTTCGGTTTCCTTTTTTTCCCAATTCAGAAGGGTTTCCCGCGCCTCCAACATAATGGATGCCTGATTTTCGGCCTGTTCTTTAGTCAATCCTACTTCCATGAGTCCGGCCACTTCTTTTTTGTACGCCTTGTCAAAGGCCACATAATATTTCCCTACCAGGTGATCGCCTTTCAATCCGGACGTTTGAGGTGTTTCACCCGCACCGAATTTTTTCCAGGCCAC
>JBGTLS010000076.1:0-3128 GCA_041744015.1 Cryomorpha sp.
GATGGATACATCATTGCTGGTGATTTTTATACCTGTTGGACAGGAAACATGACGGGCTTTGGTAAGATAATAATTGAATTCATTTACCATTTGAACAGGTGAAGATCCACCGGTGATCATCGGTGTGAATACCTGCTCATAGCCTTGAGAACCCATTTGGATTTCCCGCTTGAACCATTGGATATTCTGCCATTCTTCCCCTATAGAAATATTCAGGTTGGTTTCTTCGCCCATACACAGGAGGTCTATATCGGCGTATATAAAAAGTTCCCTTTCGGAAAAATGATAGATATCAAAGGGATAACTCATTACCTGCACACCAGCGCAGGCCACAAGATCGCCTCTTACTACGTAGATTCCTGTGGAGTTTGCAGCATAGGTCGATCCTGTTGCCCCGACGATTGCTTGCAGGTTTCCATCAATCTCCTTGTACCATTGGTAATTCGTAAATTCATTCACGTTCCATGGCGACACTTCAAGATATGCCATACTATCCGTACAGAGGTATTGCTGATCCCAATTTTGAATGGAGATGTTGAAGTTGGCGTCACTGGCAGCATACAACGTTGCCGTCGATGAAGATGAACAGCCCTGATAACTCGCCTCTACAGTAACGTTTACCTGTCCATCAAAAGTCAGGATATGACCAAATCCGGGAACTACCACGATATCTTCTTCAGTAGGATAAAAGTTGGTGTGCTCGTACCAGGTATAATTGTAGCCTTCGTCGCTGAGCAGCACAGTAACCTGCGTTCCGTCGCAATATGGTCCACCTGGTGACACAAACAGGTCAGGTTGCATTACAGTGTAATATGTCACAGATACCGGCGCAGATGTGATGCTGATGTCTGGCCATCCTCCAGGACTTACTACCACTGTGTAAGAACCATTTTGCCAGTTTCCATAGAGATTGAGCATGTGCCAGCTGCCGGAATTGTTCATTCCATTTTGCCACCATTCATGCGTCCCGTAGTTTTCGCTGGTCATGAGGATTATTTCAGTATTGTTGCAAACATGCCCAAAGCTGTTGGTGTCGGCACTGACAGTAATCACCGGCGTGGCGAAGGCATCCAGGCTGATGGGCAGCGCTTCGGAGAACACCGTACATCCATTCACCGTTCCGGAGACTGTATAGTACATTACATTTGCCGGAAGGGCCACGGTGTAATTCATCGCTGTAGCTGACCCGACTGCCGTCAAATTGTCCGCTGAGGTTCCCGTCCACCACTGATAGGTGTCAAAACCGGCTGTTCCGTTCATATTAATCGTATTGCCACCAGTAGTAAAATTTCCTGAAAGGTGGATCACTGGTTCAGAAATGGTAAGCGTATTGGAAAATAGTGCCTCACCGGCCGTGGTCACCTGGACCTTATACATGCCGGCAGAAGTTGCAACATACGTATTTGATGTTGCACCATCAATCGCCCCATTGTTCAAATACCACTGATATGTGTCGAATGTTCCATCCACGGTAAGCAGTTCAGTATCCGACCCGTCACCGCAAATAAGTCCATCGGTATACGAGATCATCACTCCTGAAGCGATTCCGAGGTGAATGATATTTGAAAAACTCCAGTTCATGATAAACGGCTGGTATACTCCACCCCAGATCCAGGTTTCTGCGTTGAGGTTGAAGGTATAACTGAAAGTACCATCGCCGTTGTTGGTGGCATTGTTTTGTGACCAGTTCGGGTCGAGCCCAAATTCGGGAAAGTCAGGTTCCTGACCATACATCAGCACAGTGGGTTGATCACCCCAAAAGTCATATTCCACAGTCACTTGCGTGCCAGGGCTTAGTTCGAACGGTGGCGTAAGGCCAGCAGGGGAAACCAGGGTAGCGGTTTGTCCCTGACAGATCACAGCTCCCAGAAGTGCGACCTTCAAAGCATAAAACTTTCTCATAAAAATGGAATTTTAAAAATGTTGCGAATTGATTAAAGTGATTGGAATTTCCAACATCTCTCATCTCTTAGACGCCGCAAGCTAGTTTAGCGCTGCACCAAAAGGGCCTAAATGGGCGTGACAAAGTGTGACATCTCTGCCGACAAAGCGTGACAAGGCCAGCTTTAATTCATCAGAAATCAATCTATAATCCGCTATTCAACGATGATTTCTCAATATACGCCCATGGAAATGGTCTACTCAAACCCGGACAATAACCCGGTATTGTGGTAATGGCAAAATGCGAAAGTGACAATTAAAAAGTCCATCGCATCTGCACGCGCACGTCTGTTCGCGTATTGCCATTGATGGCTTCGAGTCCCGAACCGACTACATTTCGGTCGGTGTAATAGAATTGCGCCCAGCGAAGCCAGATATCGACATTTCTGCCGAGGTCGTACTTGAGCATGGCATAAACCCGCGTTCCTCTGCCGCTGTGTTGGGGAATGGAGAAGAGATACAACACGTCGTTTTCATATGCATAAATCCGGGCATCGTACCCGTCTGTATCAAACAACGCATATCGCATGGTAAACGAAAGCGGCACTTTCGTAAAGTCATAGAGAAAGTCCTGATAGATCATAAAACCGCGTGCCACGGGTTCATCACCCCGGCTATATTCCGAAACTTCGATGCGCGAGCGCAGCCTGATCTGATTCGTGGCTCTGAAGGAAAAGTTCAATCGCAGATTTTTTCGGGGATTGTCAACCAGAAAATCTGCACCTTCGAAATCTTCACGGGTATTGATCTGTCGGTTTCTGTCGCGGTAGCGGATATATGCGGATACACGACTGCTCGGCAAATAATCGATTTGTGCCAGAAAATCATAACCCGACGACGGAGCATCTACCTGATAGCGCAACCAGGGAAATTTAAACTGATCGAAAAAAGCGTTGACTTTCCATTTTTTAAATGGCCTGAATTCGGCCCCGAGATAAATTCCAGACTCGTTTTCCACCTGAGAGCCTTCACCAAATCCAATGGAAGCCACCGGCTGAAAATCGGGCGCATAATAACGCTGCGTTACATTCAAACTCAGTCTGGAGGCCATATTGATATTCACACTATTCAGGGTTGCGATACCTCCATTGGCACTTCGCGCAGTTTCTCCAAAAAATAAAAAGTTGCGCACTTTCCAGGTGTAATCCGCGCCGATAGCACTATTTGCAGGGGTGTTGACTCTGAAC
>JBGTLS010000077.1:0-6236 GCA_041744015.1 Cryomorpha sp.
GGGCGATTGAATTTTTGGGTCGAAATATTTTTTTCTACTTTCTACTTTCTACTTTCTACTTTCAAACTTTCCACTTTCAATCATTCCGCCTTTTACCTGACAGCCAGGATAAATGAAGAAAATGGCCCGAAATCCCAAAAAAATTGGGATTTTTGAAGCCCATGAGCGCTGCTTTATTCATCCCTTTCTACAAATTCTGCATTTTGACCGGGAGGAATGTACTCAGAAAAGGTCTGTCTCCTTTGGCAGAAAATATATATGTCAGTCACCGCTTACCCCGCCTCTCATTTTGAACAAACAGAATCCCTTCACCCTATTTTTCACTGTTTTGGCGATTCTGTCGGGCTGGATTATTTTTTATATAGCGGTCCGGTTTGAATACAGGTCTGACATTCCGTTGCACAGCATTTTGCTGAATCAACATCTGGAATCCGGTTCTTTTCCATTCCCCCCACTGTATTATCTGGCTATTTACCTGATCAGCGGATTTTCTCAACATGCAGACACGCTGAATAATGCGGGTACGCTCGTGCTGGCACTTGCTGTCGGAGCAAAATACCGGACCACAACCATGGTGCTTTTTGAAGAAGCCGGGCGCTCAAAAATGCGCGATCAACTTGCTGCGGCAGGTGGATTTATCATGCTTTTTTCAGCTCCTTTTTTCTTTGATTTGGACCGGATGTATCTGGGCAAACTCGCTACCAACGTGTGGCACAACAGCACAACCATCGCTGTGATGCCTTTTGTGGTTGCCATGTTTTATATTTCCTACAGGGTATTCACCACGAACAACAAGTCGCCGCGATACTTCATTTATATTTTTATTCTGGGCGTGCTGAGTTTGCTGATAAAGCCAAGTTTCCTTTTCGCATTTATACCCGTATTTGCTGTGATGGCACTGCGTGTTTTTGGATGGCGCAGCAAGACCTTTCATTATGCCCTGGCCTGTTCCGCCCTGCTTTTTGCTGCGGTACTGATCCAGTATTATTTGATTTACCTGCAGGGTCCCAGTGGCGTTCGCTATGATCAGGAGCAAAGTGGCATCACATTCGCACCCTTTGCATACTGGAAAATTTACAGTGAGAACATCCTTTTGGACAGTCTTCTCAGCGTGGCTTATCCGCTTACCGCCTGCCTCCTGTTTGGAAAAAATTTATTGCGCCAAAAATATTTTCAATTCGCACTTTTGTTGTTCATCACAGCCCTCGCATTGGGCATCCTCCTGTTTGAAACCGGCCCGCGTTCCGGCCACGGAAATTTATTCTGGCAAGTGGTGATGTGCAATTATCTGCTGTTTATTTGTACGCTGAAATTTCACCTTGAAAAGATCCATATTTTAGGTGTCCGAAATTTCAGGGTCGTTCTTTTATCGCTTATATTTCTGGCGCATGTTGGTGCCGGAATGATTTATATTTTGAAATATTACCACACAGGAAGTTATCATTAAACCGTGAAAAACAATATCCCCTTTAATAAACCCTATCTCACCGGTGCGGAGTTGATCCACATCTCGGAGGCTGCTTCCCGCGGTCACCTTTCGGGAAATGGGTATTTTACCAAAAAATGCCAGTCTTTTTTTGAAAACAAATTTGGTTTTAAAAAATGCTTCCTGACCACCTCGTGCACAGATGCGCTTGAGATGGCCAGCATTCTCGCCGATATTCAACCCGGGGATGAAGTGATCATGCCGAGTTTCACCTTTGTGAGTACGGCGAATGCCTTTGTATTGCGGGGCGCTAAAATCGTTTTTTGCGACAGCAGGAAGGACCAGCCGGGCATGGACGAAGACCTGATAGAAGGTCTGATCACAGACAGGACGAAGGTGATCGTACCGGTGCATTACGCCGGGGTGGCGTGCGAGATGGATAAGGTGATGGCCCTTTCGGAAAAATACGGGCTGCTTGTGGTGGAAGATGCGGCCCAGGCCATTGATAGCTATTACACCGGAAAGGATGGAATCAGGCGTCCCCTGGGAGGGATCGGTCATATGGCGGCCTTTAGTTTTCACGAAACGAAAAATATCAGTTCCGGTGAGGGGGGTATGCTCGTGGTAAACGACGACCGGTTTGTGGAACGCGCAGAAATTATCTGGGAAAAAGGTACAAACAGGGCTGCTTTTTTCAGGGGTGATATCGACAAATACGGCTGGGTGGATGTGGGAAGTTCGTTCCTGCCCTCGGAATTAATTGCGGCCTATTTGTGGGCGCAACTGGAGTCTCTGGAAGATATTCAGTCGCGGCGCAAAGCGATATGGACGGCGTATTGGGATGGATTGCAGGTGCTGAAAGAAAGGGGAATCGCATTGCCTTTTATTCCGGATTTTGCCACGAACAACGCGCATATGTTTTATTTGATTATGCCTGATCTAAAAGCCCGTACATCGTTTATTCAGGAATTGCGGGAGCAGGGAGTGATGGCTGTTTTCCACTATCAGAGTTTGCACGCTTCGGTGATGCACCAAAAAACCGGTCAAAAAACCCATTTACCGGTGTGTGAGGGTTATAGCGACCGACTTGTGAGGTTGCCGTTTTTTTTGGGATTGGATGTAAAGCAGGTGTTGGAGTTGATTGGGTGATGAGGTGATGGGGTCCCGACTGTGCTGGGGATTCTCAATTCGCAGCAAGTCCGTATGGACAAACTTCGGTCTCCACAATTTCCACAATTCTCCATTACTTCCCTTCGGTCAGTGAGCTATGCGCGCGTGTTTAATTTTAAAGGTGCTTATGAAATCGCTTCGCTAGTTCCCTTCGGTCGGTTCTCAATTCTCCATTATTCGTACGTTTCAAACTTCCTCTCAACGTCCTTCACTCCGCATGCCAATGATATATAAATACCCTCCGCTGCACCTCAAATCCCATTCGTTCATAAAAAGCCACAGCTGGTGTATTGGTGCTTTGGGTGTCGACGGAGAGGGTGGTTAAATTCTTTTGTGTGGCTTTTTGTTCTGCCAGGTTGATGAGCTGTCGGCCGATGCCCTTTTTTTGGTGGGCTGGTGAAACGGCAATGATGCTAATGTGCATGGCCATATCCATTTGTTTCAGGACGATGATGCCCGAAGGATCAGCGGGGGTGCCGGTGGCCAGGAAGTGGTCGGCGAAGGTGCCGTTCAGGGCATTGGTCAGCCATTGGTTGTAAAATGCTTCGAAAAAAGGTCGGAATACGGGGTCGGTTTTATAACGGGATTGGTGTCCGCTGCTGAGGAAAAGATTATCCAGGGCAGGGGTTTTTCCGGAAGGGGTAAAATGGACCGGAACCTCCAAATCTTTTTCGCTTTGACGGGTAGGGGATTTGGGCAGGGGTTGAATTCCCGTCGAAGTGTCAACCTGCGGTGACAAATTTTTGACGAAAGTCAGTTTCTCATCTGCAAGCGGGATGTGATGTGCTTCAAGAAAAGGCTGGGGTATTTCTGAAAAGAGATAGATGGTATCGTGTCCGGCACTTTTTAGTTCGGCGAGGGCATCTGCATCGAGTTCTGATGATATATGGGCGCGGCCAATCGACCGTTTAAAAAACCCGGAATCCCAGGGAAGATGTTCGATGTGTATCAATCTTCGGTGGTTTCACTGATGATGTAGACGGGGCGGTGTCGGGTCTGATCAAATACTTTTCCGAGATAGAGTCCCACGATGCCGAGGATGGAGATGATGATGCCGCCCAGAAACCAAATCGACAGGATCAGGCTGGTATAGCCCATCACGATGACTTCTCCGGTCAAAAAACGAAAAAGGGTAATCAAGCCAAACACGATAACGAGTCCGGTAACGATGAATCCGAATTTGACCGTGAGGCGGAGGGGTTTGTCGGAAAAGGCGATGATGACATTGAGGCCCAAACGGATCAGGCGGGTGAGGTTGTAGCTCGATGCACCTGATTGACGGGGTGCGTGCTCGACATCGATGGTTGTTTTGCGAAAGCCGACCCAGGATGCCATGGAGGGGAAAAAGCGAACATAGTCACCCATTTCAAGGATGGCGGCCACAACTTTTCGGTGGTATATGCCAAAATTGGCAATGGATGGGTCTATCTGTGTTTCGGTGAGGTAGGAGAGGAGACGGTAATAACCTTTCGACAAAGAAGTCTTCAACCAGGTATCTTGTCTTGCTGCGCGTCGGGCCAGCACCAGGTCGTGGTTTTTCAATACGGCGCGGTAGAGGGCCGGTATTTGATCGGGCTGGTCCTGCAGGTCACAATCCATCACGACGACCCATTCACCGCGGGCGTGCGCGAGGCCGGCCTGAATGGCTGCGTGCTGACCAAAATTGCGGGAGAGGTTGAGTCCAACCACGTTTTCGGTATTCGCCAGCATTTTGATTTGCTCCCAGCTGTCGTCGGGCGAACGGTCGTTGACCAATACGATCTCGTACGCCGTGCAGGATATTTCCTCCATGGCTGCCCGGATTCCCGAAACGAGTTGAGGGAGGCAGGCTGCACAACCGTATACCGGACTCACAACAGAAAGGAATACCTGATCCATGTTTTTCAAACCGCCAAGATAAATGAAGTTAATGGCTTGTTATCTGAAAAAAAGTGAGATTTTATAAAACCAATGCGGACAAGTGCGGAATTGGGAATGCGGAATTGGGAGTTCGACTGTGCTCGGGATTTTTCCGGGGACGATGGGGAAATTGAGAATGGAGAACCGACCGGAGGGAACTAGCGAAGCGATTTCATAAGCACCTTTAAAATTAAACACGCGCGCATAGCTCACTGACTGAAGGGAAGTAATGGAGAATGTGACAGAGCTCCGAGTTTTGTCATTACTCCCTTCACACAGGTATGCGCGAGGGCCATTTCAGGTAGTCAAAAGACACACCCCCGGCCCCTCTCAAGAAAGGAGTGACGCCCGGAGGTTCTTGTTTAATTGGGAAGTATCTGAAAATGAGGTTTAGACAGGATCATAATCGTCATGTATCGTACCAGCCTGTGCTGTGGAAAAATCTCATCATCGGAATGAACAGATTTACGCTATGTTGTCTTTAAAGCGCCAAATTCAAAACGGAGGGGCGATATGTGGTAGATACGGATGCGTTATGGGTCCTTTGCAGCCTGGCCCGCTATGGTGTAGAGCAGGTATTGAGAACGATTGGGAATGGTGTCGCGGAGGGTGTATCCGGTATTTGACAAAAACAGTTCGGCATCCGTCGATGAACCTGAAATCAGGAAACATGGATTGCAGGTGGCCGTAAAATTTTCTTCCATTTGCAGGAGATCATACTGCAACTGATCATCGCTCCATAAGATACTTCCCGGAGAATAACCATCCAACATGTAAACCAGTCCGGGTAGTCGGAAAGGGGCGAATATGGGATCGCCGGATTGAAAACCCAGGGAATCGAGGGTGTTTCGGAGCACCTCCACATCCATGACAGCACCACGGTCGAGCAGGATGGATCTGCCAATGGGCGGTTTCACCCACACGAGCTGTTCGTATACGGGCGGTTGGTTATACCGCAGTACGATCAAAGTGGTGGAAAGAGCCAGGATGAGCATCAACGCGATGGCGCCTGCGAAAATTCGAATGTAATTTAATTTTTCTGAAAAGAGAATCACCGGAAATAACAGTCCACTGCCCAGGGTAAATGCATAGAGATTGGGGTTGTTGGTGCCCCCGAAATAAGCGATTACGGAGCCAAAAAGGAAAAGGGCAACGGTCGCAAGAACAAACCGGTTTTTATAGGGCGTACTTTTCCCTAAATGTATTGTTATGCCGATCATGATCAGTACCATGGCACCCATGTATGATATCAGGTGGATGGCGGGATAATTGGTCACCAGAGGAATTAAAACGACCACAAAAGTTGTCAGCAAAAGAAATTTGGGAATAAAATTTTTTGAAATAAAATCACCAAACCGAAATCCGGTAAATACAAATAAAATTGTGAGCAGGATGAAGGTAAAAAAGGATGCCATCAGGAGTCCGGAGGAATGACTGGGTTGGATGGTGGAAAAGGCGATGAGCGACTTGATCAGTACCGTTGGTTTGAAATGATCAGTCAACATCTGAAGATAGCCAAGGATGATTAAAATGGTTGCAATGTAGATCAGGGCTGCAAAAAGAAAAGGACGGCGGCGTATATTCAAAGCCATAAACAAAACAAAAAGCGCGGTTGTCATCGCTGTAAACGCGACTGCACTGCTGATTTTTACATAAAATAAAGCCGAGGTAACCAGGCCCATCAACACGGAAGAAATGATCCAGATTTTATTTTTTACGATCAGTATACTGGTCAATAAAT
>JBGTLS010000078.1:0-8925 GCA_041744015.1 Cryomorpha sp.
AAGTAGGGTCATTGAGAACTGCTCAAATCAAACTCCTGAATGGCGCTATCGTCAATGACTTATTAAAAGTTCTAATACCAGTGGTACAGGTCCATGCCATAAACGAGGTGATACCGGGCATGAACGATATTTTCATTAAAGTGGTACAAAATAATTCTGACCGAGATGAGTAAAACGGGTCTGATCATCGAAAGAGAATATTTAAGTCGGATTCGAAAAAAGTCCTTTATCATCATGACTTTCCTTGGCCCAATTTTGGCGGCAGGTTTAATGAGTTTGGGAATTTATCTCGGTCTCAGCGATTCCAGTTCACATCAGATTTTGGTTGTCGATCTCACTGCGCCTATCAGCGAAGACAGCCTCGCCAATTCTACACCTTTATTCTGGAACAAATTAAAGTCTGCCGAACAAATTGATTTCAGCTATACCCGGGAAGGGTTGACAAATACCGAATTTGATTCGAGTCGTTACAGCCTGATGGTTGTTTTAAGGCATGACATTCTGACCTTCCCGCAGGCGGAATTGGTATTCAGGCAGCTACCCAGTATGAAAGTGCGGAGCTATATTGAAGATCAGATTGAAAATGTGCTGGAAAATGAAAAACTGAAACTGAATGAAATAGACAAACGAACATATGACAGCATTAGAACCAAGGTGAATATTATCCAGGTCAATGCGTCTGATGGGAAGACTTCGTTTAAACAAGAGCAGGCTGTGGTTGGATTCGTTTTTGCCGTTCTTATATACCTGTTTATATTTCTTTATGGTGTTCAGGTGATGCGGGGAGTCATGGAGGAAAAAAGCAGCAGAATAGTAGAAGTAATCATTTCTTCTGTCAAGCCTTTTCAGCTCATGATGGGAAAAATAATTGGTGTCGCCTGTGTTGGCCTCACACAATTTCTCTTGTGGATTATTTTGACTGCCGTTTTGTTCTCGGTGGCTATTGGCTTTTTGGCCCCAGAGCTTTCAAATGCTGGTAGTATGGCTCAACAAATTCAAATGACTGAAGCTGTTGCCGCTGAAGCAACTTCCGAACCAGTGAATCAGGCAGCCCTGACCGATATGATGGAGCTCGTACTTTTTAGGATCAACTGGCCTTTGATGATCGGGATGTTTCTTTTCTATTTCCTGGGAGGCTATTTACTGTTTGCCTCCCTGTTTGCCGCCATTGGCGCAGCTGTTGACAACGAAACTGACACCCAACAGTTCATGTTGCCTATTACCATTCCATTGATTTTTGGATTTATCATTTCTGAATTTGCCCTGAGCAATCCAGAAGGGGCAAGTGTATTTTGGTTTTCACTTTTCCCACTCACATCCCCCATCGTTATGATGGTGCGAATTGCCATGGGCTTTGACAGTGCTACTGTTTGGCAGCTGTTTTTGTCGATGGGCTTACTCATTGCAGGATTTCTGGGTGCAGTCTGGCTCGCCGGTAAGGTATACCGGGTAGGAATATTGATGTACGGGAAAAAGATAACCTATAAAGAATTGTGGAAATGGATAAGATTCAGTTCCTAAAAATAAGGATGTTGTGAATCTTCATACTATTTCTACTCCACACACATTGAATTCGATCTGTTGAAACAAGTTTTTCAAATTTTCATCCTTTCAATAGTTTTTCTCCAATGCGGAACCCCGGAAAAGCCTGAGCTGGATAAAACGGGTTTTGTCGTCCTGAATGGAAAAGCTTTTCAAATAGATGAAGACCCCTTTTTTCCCATGATGATCAACTATGTTGTGGAATTCAGATATGTGGATAATACCTATATGTTGGGTCCGGCTAAATCTTATGAAAAACCTTGGGTTTACGAAGCATTCACTGCAGATAGTCTCCAAGTTCAAATGAATGCACATTTGAAACTCATCAGGCAAATGGGATTCAATACCATCAGGGTGTGTTTTGACAGGGCATCATCTGACAGTTCCGGATTTTACTATCAGGCCGACGACGAAAAATTGTATCTCACAGAAGATGGAGAAACCATTCTCAACGGTCTTGCCGGCTTTCTCGACCTCGCTGAAAAAAATGGACTGAGAATCATGCTTTTGATTAAATCGCCAGTAGATGGCGAGGGCATTGAAGCTTTCACAATTAAGATGTTGCAAAGGTTCAGTGAAAACCCCACTCTTTTCGCATATGATTTTAAAAATGAACCGCTTTACTTTGCCAGAATAGAGGGATTTTCAAAAAAAGATGCACTTCAAACTGTAAAACATTGGAGACATCTGATGGTCACCTATGCTCCCAAACAATTACTGACAATAGGGTACGCAGAACCAATTGAGGTTTTTATCTGGGACCCATCTATTTTGCCCGTAGATTTCCTCGCTTTCCATACTTACAACCCACTTCGGGTTCCGAATGAAATATATTGGTACAGCAAATACACCCATAAACCATGGATGATAGGAGAAACAGCACTCGCAGCGGATGGTGATTCAATTTCATATGATCTTCAGCGGCAGTTCATGATTGAAGCATATAAGCGCACGGTAAACTGCGGCGGAAGCGGATTTGGCTGGTGGGAATTTCAGGAAGTGATGGAGACCTTTGGTTCTAATTTTGAAGCAAGCTTCACGGGCCTGATCAACTACGATGGAGAAACAATAATCGACTCATCATATTCTTTCCAGGGAAGTCTGAAACCAGCGGCTGAAGAAGTCGCCAATCTCAGTTCTTATATACCGGATTATAATTGTCCTTGTATGCCCAATTATTTCAATATGATGGGATATGTGAATTACGTGGTTAAAGGCAGAGTCGTGGATAAATCTTCCGGCAAACCGATTGAGGGCGCTACAGTGAGGGGATGGAATTATTATTACGCTGTTGGTCAGAACACTTTCACAGATACAAATGGAGAATTCAATTTGTTCAGCAACGATACATGTTATCATTTTGAGGTTTCCGCTCCGGGAATGACGAGGTTAAAATTTGATTATGATGTTATTTACGAGCGAAATCCCAAATCAAACTTTGCAGAAAACGAATTGACTGACAGGAATCTCGAATACCACGATATTCCATTTTCTCCCTTTCTGAAAAATCAAGAACTTTTCAAACCTTCTTATGCTGACCCGTTTATTTTCGATTTCGAACCCACCATGTTCAACAAGTATCATTTTCACGGGAGAATGAATACGTTATACCTGAAACCGATCTGATTTTGATTTTATCAAATTAGCGGGTCCCGGAGCATCAAGTCAGATTGGGCTAACCCGATATTTTTCTCATTATGGCTACACAGGTCGCGGTGACAACAGGCAATTCGATTATCTTTATCGACCTGAATAAGAATTGAGCAATTTGAAAGTAGGAATTATAGATCTTGGTTCAAACACTTTTAATCTGTTAATAGCGGAAATAGACCTTCATGGAGGGTATAAACCGATATACAGATCAAAAGTGGCCGTAAAATTGGGTGAAGGAAGTTTTGAAAAAAACTATATCACAGAAGAAGCCATGCAGCGGGCAATGGTAGCGCTTGATGCACAAATCATGGCAATCAAAAATCAATATTGCGACCGCATTCTCGCTTTTGCTACAAGCGCGGTGAGAAATGCATCCAACGGATATATCTTCGTTCATAAAGTGAAAGAGCATTTTGGCGTGACTATCCACGTGATCGATGGTGACATGGAGGCCAGCATGATATATAAAGGCGTGCAGCTTTCCGGAGCACTTTCCGGGGAAAAGAGTCTTATCATGGATATAGGAGGCGGCAGCACGGAGTTCATCATTGCAAATGACGAAGAAATCATCTGGAAGCAGAGTTATGAACTCGGCGTTTCCCGGTTGTTGGAAAAATTCAAACCATCGAATCCCATTTCACCGGAAGAACTTACCAAAATTGAGACCTACCTGCAGGATCAGGTTTCCGATTTATTTGCCATCGTAAAAAAAGAAGGTGTGCACAGGTTGATTGGTTCCTCAGGTTCATTCGACACCTTCAGTGATGTGATCAGATCAAAAGATGGCACATTTGAATCAACGCTTGAAAAAAGCACGTTGCCATTCGACTTCCTCGCATTGCAAACAACGCTCGGCACACTCATTCAGTCCACATATGCCGAAAGGGAAATGATGCCTGGAATGGTTGCCATGCGCATACGGATGATTGTATTGTCCGCCGTTTTCACCAAATTGGTGCTTCAAAAACTACCTATCAAAACCGCCATCCTTTCGCGATATTCGTTGAAAGAAGGCGTACTCTTCGACGTTTTGAAAGGAAATTTATAAATATGGCCAGAATACTAATTGTTGACGACGAGCGCAGCATCAGAAACACCCTCAAGGAAATTCTCGAATTCGAAAAATTCACAGTCGACACGGCTGAAGACGGTCCTTCCGGACTCAAAAAGATAACCGAAAACAACTACGACGTAGTTTTGTGCGACATCAAAATGCCCGTAATGGATGGTATGGAGGTGCTCCAAAAAGTTAGAGAAGCCGGAGTGGACACGCCAATAGTCATGATTTCCGGTCACGGAAACATCGAAACAGCTGTAGAAGCGATAAAAATGGGTGCTTACGATTTTGTGGAAAAACCACTTGATCTCAACCGCACTTTGGTCACTCTGCGCAATGCCCTCGATCGGTCCTCCCTTGCCGCAGAAACGAAAACCCTGAGGAAAAAAATCGACCTTATCAAAGGCTCGGACATTGTGGGAGAATCAGAACCCATCATCGCCATCAAAGAAATGATCAGCAAGGTGGCGCCCAGCGATGCGCGCGTGCTCATTACTGGTCCGAATGGATCCGGAAAAGAATTGGTCGCCCGTCAACTACACGAACAAAGCAACAGGGCGAAAGCTCCTTTTGTAGAAGTGAATTGTGCCGCCATTCCCTCAGAACTGATTGAAAGTGAGCTTTTCGGACATGAAAAAGGCGCTTTTACCTCGGCCATTAAGCAACGACTGGGAAAATTTGAACAAGCCGATGGTGGTACGCTGTTTCTCGACGAAATTGGCGATATGAGTGCTTCTGCTCAGGCCAAAGTCCTGCGGGCTCTTCAGGAAAATAAAATAAACCGGGTGGGTGGCGATAAAGACATCAAAGTGAATGTGCGAATTGTAGCTGCCACCAACAAAGATTTGCGCAAAGAAATCGAAGAAAATAGTTTTAGGGAAGACCTCTATCACCGGCTCAGTGTAATCCTTATTCAGGTGCCTTCGCTCAACGACCGGAAAGAAGACATTCCCATTCTCGCCGACCATTTCCTGACTATCATTTGTCAGGAACAAGGCATTGCGCCCAAACGTATTTCAAAAGATGCTTACGAAGCGTTGAAATCTGTGAACTGGACCGGAAATATTCGGGAATTGCGCAACGTAATCGAAAGACTGATCATTCTTTGTGAAGCAGAAATCACAGGGAAAGACGTAAAGATGTACGCCAATCCAGGAGCCAGACCATTATAAGTTCTCAGAGGAAATGACATTTTTCCCTGAAAACAAAAATTCCATCCCAAAAAGCTTGATTTACTTCTGGACCGCTTTAGTTTCTGCAGGAGCGCTTTCCGTTTTGCCAGATGATCTGGTGGCACCAGCGGCTATCGCCTGAGGTTTGTCAACTGATCCGGCTTCAGGTGCAGCAGTTGAAGTTGAAGTTTGAGACTGACCAGTCGAAGCTTCAGCTTTGGTTTCGCCTTTAGCGCAGCATTTTTTACCAGCCTCGGCCATGGAAGCGCAGCAGGATTTCACTTGTGCTTCATCTTTGGCGCAGCTTGTTTTAGAAGCGTCGGCTTTAGGAGCGCAGCATGATTTCACAGCGGGATTGGCAGCCTCTACTTTGGGAGCTGGCTTTGTTGCCGTTTCGGTAGTCTGCGCCTGGCTTAAGCCTACAAACGCAAGAAGAAAAAGCGAAGAAAAGATTATTTTTTTCATGATTTCGATTATGAATCAAATCTAACTGATTTTTTTACGGAAATCAACTCAATTTTGATTTCCTGACTTCGGATCTGGATTTTCATACCATTTCCACAAAACCCGATCGATTACCTGTTCAATAACAGAGACTCAATCGGATTGCCTGTCGACCCACTCGGCAGGGGAAGATTGAGCATCATTGAAATGGTGGGTGCAATATCTCTGATATTCGTTTCCCCATAAGTGATACCCGGCAAAACACCCTTTCCGAAAAAAATCAGGGGGATGTGGGTGTCATATCGCCACGGGCTACCGTGTGTCGTTCCAACCGAGCCATAATCGATGTAACCGCTTTTTAAAACCCATACCACATCACCGGCCAGAGATGGGTGAAGACCTCGCTGAAGTTGCGAAAGGGGAAAATTCTGCCCGCCACTCATTATCACATCTCTACTCGGATATGCCGCGTAAATACCTTCCATGCGTGAAATTTTAAGCGCCACGGTTTCTGTCAGTTCGATGAGATTTAAACCAGCAGCCTCAACCGCTTCTCTATTAAAAAAGAGCTGCTCTTCACCGATATTTTCAATTAAACTCATACCCTCAGGATGAATTTCATTCATGAAGATTTGAAATTGTTCCAACAATGATTTGCTTTTGACAAAACCACCTGGCAGATTCATATCCGCACTGAAGGTAGCTACCTCGGCGGCGCCATGATCCGCAGTCAGGAAGACCAAATACTCCCCCACACCCACTTCCCTGTCCAGAAATTTCAGGAATTCGGCGAGTTCCTGATCAAATTTGAGATACATATCCTGCACTTCCACAGCCCGCGGTCCATAAGCGTGACCGATATAATCGGGTGTTGAAAAACTCACAGCCAGAAAGTCTGTGAATTCATCTTTTCCCATGTCTTCATTCATCACTGCCGCCTTCGCGAAATCAAAAGTGATGGTATTGCCATAAGGAGAAAGCCTCACCAGCTCATTCGGGTTATTTGCGTCTGCCAGTTTTTTGAAGTTTTTGGGCAAAAGAGGCTTCTCTTCTCCCACAAATATTTTTTCATACAGATTGTCATCCGGTAAGCTGGCGGTGTACGCATCCAGCGATAAAGAGGGTTTCCAACCCGCCTCGATATACTTCTTTACGCGATTCTCTTTGTTGAATTTCACCACCCAATCAGGCAATTTTTCCATGTAATATGAACTGGAAATAAAATCGCTTTTCGAAAACCAGTAGGCTGTGCCGAGTTTGCCTGCGGGCAAAATTGCACCCCTGTCTTTCAATGCAATGCCAACCACTTTGCTTCTCATATTCCAAAACAAGCGCAGTTCGTCTGTTAATGTCGTGGTTTGCAGGTTGCGCGGACTCATCTGTCCATCTGCATTTGCAATACCAATGGTACGGACAGATTTATCCTCTACGCAGTACATACTCTCTCTGGTTTTTGGATCGTACCAGTTGTTGCCAACAATGCCGTGCACCGAGGGTGTAGTGCCTGTGTACACGGATGCATGACCAGGACCGGTAGAGGTAGGTGTGTATGAAAAGTGATGATTGGCACAATAGAATCCATCCTTCATCAACCGTTTGAATCCATCGTTGCCATATCCATCTTCGAAGCGAAACAAATAATCGTTGCGCATCTGATCAACCATAATGCCCACAATCAATTTGGGCTTATCCTGTGCGACCTGCGCACTTCCCAACGTTACTGTCAACAAAGCCGTAAAAGCCAGTATATTTTTCATTTGAGCATCTTTGAAAGTGCAAATAAAACAAAGATGCAGCCAGCCAGGCTTACGCCAATGTTAAGAATTGCCCAGGTCCATTTGCCTTCTGTGATAAGCATCAAAGTTTCCAGACTAAATGTGGAAAAGGTGCTGTATCCACCACAAAAGCCAATGGTCAGTAATGGGATCCAAATTCCCTGGACAACCCCTTTTTGCATCAGCCAAATAAATATGCCCAGGAGGAAACAGCTCAGGAGATTGGCGATTAGCGTTCCCAAAGGAAATACGGATGGAAATATGGACAACATCCATCTACCGGTAAGGTACCGCGCCACAGAACCCAAACCACCACCGACAAATATCGCAAGGATGATTTTCATGATTTCGGTAGGACATATCTTTTGAACATGAAAAATACCCCACTACCAACTCCCGCACCGAGCAATCCACCAACGAAAATATCAGCGGGATAATGTACGCCCAGATAGATGCGGGTGTATGCGACCAGGGCTGCCCACATCAACAGAAGATATGCACCTCTGGGAAAAGCCCTTTTCAGAAGCAGAAATACGAAGGTTGCAATCCCAAAAAAATTGGTGGCGTGTGAGGACACAAAACCATATAACCCACCCCGATAATCATTGACAATATGTACAAGCGATCCGATTTCCAAATTTCGGGATGGCCGGTACCGTTGAAAAACATTTTTGAATAATTCGACTGACATCCGGTCGCCGATGGTAACAACCACTGCGATGCCCAGTAGCGTCCAAAACATCACAGCGGGGTTGTAAGTTTTGGCGATAAGCCAGAGCAAAACAATGTATAGCGGAATCCAGAAAAATTCTGAACTCATAAAATACATCACCGGATCGAGCCAGGGATGGTGAAGGCCATTGAGCCAGAGAAAAAGATCCCTGTCTATTTCCTTCATCCAGTCGATCATTCGATATTCAGGTGTTTCCAGATCAAATCCTTGAGTTCTGTGATTCCCTGTTGAGCCACTGCCGAAATGAAAACATAGGGCACATTGGGAATGGTGGGAATGATCTCTGTTTTTAGTTCTTCATCGATCAGGTCGCTTTTGGTCAGTGCCAAAAGACGCTGTTTGTCGAGCAATTCCGGATTGAACGCGCGCAATTCGCCGAGCAGAATTTCATATTCTTTTGCAATGTCACCACTGTCGACAGGTACCATAAATAGCAATAAGCTGTTTCTTTCGATATGTCGCAAAAAACGCAACCCCAGGCCTTTGCCTTCGCTGGCACCTTCAATGATTCCGGGGATATCGGCCATCACAAACGAACGGTCGTCCCGA
>JBGTLS010000079.1:0-45251 GCA_041744015.1 Cryomorpha sp.
TAAAACGTTATCAGAGTGGTATTTAATAATATTCACATAGGGGTGATTGTTCCTTTTTTTCATTTCCAATATCACTTACGATGCTTTGGAGGTATATTAGAATTGAGGGATCAGATGTTGATATGGTAACTTCTGTCGTTAATGGACCATAGCTCCTAAAAGAGAGAAATGCCGAATTGTCATCATCGAACATCCAAAAAAATAAAGGAAGTGATTCTTCAAGCTCACTAACTTCCGTCAATTCAAACTTGTTGCCTAGTTCATTGCATAACTGAGTAAGCAGGCTTTTATTCTTTTCTTCAATAAGGGTAAATAAACGATTAAAGGTACGAATTTTGTTTAGGCTATCAGGGTTGAATGCAATTACTTTACTCTGCCATGTGGTGATGTCCGATTTCAAAGGAATATAATTGTCAAAGGCAATAGTATCCATTTCCAGGTCTAATGCTATATTAAACTGTTTCCTTAATTCTTGTCTTCTCCTATCTTCATCATAACAAATTATTTTCAATTTTTTGAAGTTGGCAAATTCAGTAGAGCTTATTTTGCTCATTAATTGAATATAATAATTTGTGTACTGACTTGGATTTGAGAAACACCCATAAGCTGGCTGATCTACGACTATTGTAATTTGTTTTTTGGCGTTTTCAATGCGCTCAACAATTTTTTCCATCTGTAAGGGGAAGTATCCCACAAATTGAGTACTAATTTTTTCAACTATTCCTTGAGATATTCTATTGGTATCATAATTGTCCCACACCGCAAACGCTAAACCACAAATGGCCAAACCAGGCAAAATTAGTTTAACAATTCGATACCATAATCTTTGTTCAAAACGATCAATCCAGTTTTCAGTTTCGGCCATATTGTTCAGGCTAAATTACAATACAATAAATAACATTTATAAAAGGGCATAAACCTTGTGAAAATTTTTTGATTAGTTGACCGATTGTAAATCAATTCTTTCAAAAAATGAGACGAGTGAATTAATATTAAGTTCCTTTTATTTCTCCACTTCCTGGCACGAGCGACTGCCGTTTTCATAATGCTAATAATTCATCAAAAATTGATAAAAAGTACCTTTTCTTCTCCTCATCCGTAAATCCCTGTCCAAGGTTTTCAACTAAATCAATTCTTGCCAGGATTGATAAATATGCTTGACGCATCTGACGTTGAAAAATCCACCTTGCTCCCCAATTTAGAGAACGATCAATTGCAATCACAATTGCTGCTAATGCCGATAGAATTTTGGCTAAATCTTGGTGATAGTCAACCATAAATGATGCACCAGCAGATAAAATTATGGCAATAATTACAGATGCATTATACAAAAAAGAGTCCCACTTTTGATGAGTCGAATGTTCTTTTACACTTTCGATAATCTGTCTTTTTAAGTCTTTTAAATCGATTGCCATAATTTGAAATATTTATCAGGATGGTTTGCATGATAATTTCTGTTATCGTCAATAAATCTCTTTTAAAACACATCAATTTGCGCTTACTTCCCATCTGAAAATTATACGCACTGAAACAATCTTAGGTAAGATCGTCTTTGTGGGATATCTTCTACATCCAAATATAATAGAAATCCCATTCAATCAGCCATCTACCGGAAAATATTTCCTGCTGTCCCACTTTACCGCGTATTGACTGTTGTCCATGTTCCCCGGATGCCTTTCAAAAGCACCTAATCCTTCCATCATCCTACGGATGAGCTTAATGACACCTTCTCTCTTCATTGAAACTCCGGAAATGATCCTGACCTTGTATATGTCATTTACATCCACTCTGTAGTCTCCCTGGCGGGGAAGTTATCCTCATACGTCCGGATGATCTTTGGTTTTAACTTTTATATCTTATCGGTATTTGGCCAATATACTTTTTTCATATTCTTCCCTGTCTACAACCTGAATTTTGAAAGCATCACGGGATGGTCCAATAAGTCCTGTGAGTTGGCATGTATGATTATTTCCTTCACTGTCTGTGCACCCTCCACTGCAACTGGCATTCTCAGGACTGTCATTCTCGGTTACGCAATTATCAATGGTAGCACCCGAACATCCGCATGACATATATCCGCCGATTGTCCCATCATCGCGCAATAGGATAAATCCATTGTTCTCTCCATTGGCACCTTTGATATTCTTTATTTTAGCACCGGGACTTAGTTTTAATTCTGTGGGAGATATTATTTCATAATCCGGAGTTTTAGTGCCCACTTCCAGTGGCACCATATACATTACAGCAAGGGCAGGTTCCGATTGATTATTACAATTGCTGAATAGTACGCCAATGATCAAAAATATTCCAATTGTCTTCGGGTTGATTTGGTTAGGTCGCATTTTATTGTTGTCAGTGATTATAGTGTTGACTCCGCACTTTTAATTATCCTGAGGTTTATTTCATAGTCAATAATCCGGTTTACTATATTTTGTGGTGAGAGCCAATCTTGTGCAGACACTTTGAATCTCAAATATTCCGGGAATAAAGAAAAACGAACATTTAATATCCCATCATACCTCCGCCCATCCCATTCATAAAGGAACAGACATTTCTCTTCATTCCACGAGAAGAAAAACACCCTTTCTTTCCCGTTTTTTCACCCAAATGAAGTCGCTATATTCAATGATTCAACCGGAGTTTTTATTTTGGTTTCGCTAATCAGAATAAAAAATCTATGGACATAGAAAATGTCGATGCCGCAATTGAGGATTACTTAAAAACCCATGTGTATTACGGACTGAAGAATCTGAATACCGGGTTTGAGGTGCAATCCATCAATTATTTCTCTGAAGCTGTACCGCAGCCCTTCATTTTCTTCAAACCTTCATGTCCTCAAGTTGAAAAAAGAAGCTGCGCAGCAGCGAACCCGCATCACCCATTCCAACCCAGAAAAACACACATTCATCCTCCCTCACTTCCCAACTCAAACCCTCCATTTTATTTTGTCCCTGTGAACCAAAACAGAAGGACATGCCAAAACCTTTCAATCGTGAGACACTTTACCGGCGCCTCGTACACCAACGCAAAGCGGATGAGATTTTAGCGCGGTAAAACTTACGAACCCGGCTTCCACACCCTGCGATGGGAATCACCTCGGTAGTTTCGCCCATTGGGCGGGAGATTTGTATGCAAATGTGGTGGTGGTGATCGCCGATTTCAGAAGTCGGGACAGCTTCGGGCGGGATCAGGGGAGGTCCGTACTAAAGCCAGCCGTTGTGCGAGACCCTCACACGAGAAAGTATTCTTGTTTTCGTAAACCCTCTGTTACAAGCATACCATACCTATAAATTCACTTACTATCTTGAATTTATCAATTTTATGTTTTGTCAGATATTGATACTATTCCAATTCCTTCTTGCCAATATCAAAGCCCAGCTCTCTGAAATTTGGCTGTCCTTCAAGCTTTTCTATTAGATTTAAAAATCTAGGCCATCTTTTTGGTTCATCTTCTAATAGTTTTTTTCTAATCTCTGGATGAGTACTTATGGGTTTTAAACGATGACTGAAATTATTATCAATTTCTTCTATGCTAATAATATTGTCTACATACCACGTATCTAATTGCTCAAGAAGTCCCATATATCTTTCTAATTGATACCATTCCAGATAATCTACTGGGCCTGAGCTATCCGTCCACCACCATTCACCATGTTCAATCAACTTAAGTTGAATTGTATCGTATTTATTCAGAGTGTTAGCGAACTCTATCATGAATTGCGACTTAGCAATCTGCCTTCCCAATTTAATTTGCTGTGCTGAGTAAAATAAAGCGGCAGCCGCTAAAATTAAACCCAATGCTGATATTAAACTCGACACTTCTGTCCAGTTAATCTTCAATTCTCCTTTTGTTGTATTATACTCGGACATGAAATTGGTATTTATGTTCAATCACTAAGATAATAACTTTGGTGTTTATTTTTCGGATGCTTGTAAAATCAGTATATCCGTTTCCTCCCTCATAACTCTAATGCAGGTATATCAATTATAAGAGGTAAAACCGTCAGAAAATTCAGATCTGTTGCTTGTATATTACTTATGCTCGTGATCCGGATGTAGCGTTTCCAAATGTAAAAGAATCATCCAGTCAATCCAATACCCTGCTTAAAGTTTTGTTTTTCACTTAGAAGGTCTGCTAAACCTGACGCTCTTCACCCCAAAATCCTCTCCCTCCACAACATATCCTCAATTCATGTCCTTCCCGTACCTCTCTGCTCTCCCCATTTCTCACCCCCTCTTTCAACACCTGGCCTATTTTCTTTTTGTTCTGGGGTGTACACGGTGCCGGTGCATTGTCCTTGATGATCCGCTTCAGCACATCCAATCTCCTTTCCGATTTGACCAGAAAAGAACCATAGGGTAAAAACTCAATGTCTTTAAACACACAATCCCCATAAAAGACCACCACGGAAAAAATGGGAAAGGTGGCATCTCCCAATTGTTTTCGCAGGGCTCGGATATGCCTTTTGTTTTGCAGGATCGGATTGTAAAGCCGGTATTTCTCTTTTCCATAATTCAAGACCTGTGTCCATTTGGGCTGAAATCCTGTTCCGAAAATCCAACCGCTGTATTCTTTCACCTCAAATACAACCAAACCGGCCTTTGTGGCCAGTACCACATCGATCTGTGAATACCTATTCTTGCCCTTGCTTAAATACAAATCGTGGAAAATCGTTTGAACCGGGTATCTGGCTTTGAGGATTTTGGATACGAGTTTTCTTTCTGTTTTTGTGCCTCGGGTTCGGTTGGACATCATTCTGAATAATTTCATGGCTCTTATCCAACGGTATAAGGAAAAAACAAATGATGAGAATTGCGGTGAAGAGCAAATACATGAGGCGTATATTCCTGGGAGATCAAGATAAGGAATAGAATGTTCTGGGCGCTTTGGTCAGGTCATTCTGGTTTATTCTACTAGTCGCTTCCTCTCGAAAATTTCAAGGTTTGATTTCCATCAGCCGTTCAGTTGGATTTTGTCTTTGACCAACGTTTCACCTTTTATTAACCAAGAAAAACCAAAGCTTACAACAGCCAGAGCTTCCATCCAAAAAGTTAATTTGTAATGATTATATGTTTCCTCATGGATAATTTCACGCGCCCCACCGAAATATATTACTGCCATCGCCCCAAGCATTATTACGGCACAGGTTCTATATATCCTATTTCTTATTTTTTTCATTTTACCTCGTTCTTCTTTTGTTTTGTCCGACTTTGTGAAAAGACACAGTGACATATAAGTCAAACACAACAAAAATATTGCTGCTGAAATGTAATGAAAAGTCTCTTGCAATTCATTTGGTTTTAAAACTGTAACAGCAATTTCTTTTATTTCGTCGGATTTAACTGAAATATTACTCGTAGGAAATAAAATTACGCCCAATGCTGCGATTCCAGCTGTAAGAGATACATAAAAATCTATTGGTTCTTTTCCTTTATAAATGATCAGAAAGACGGCCAAAATGCTCATAATTCCAATAAAAACTGCGGATACTCTTGTGAAGTAATAATGACTAATTGATTCTAACGGGTCCGCATATTGTGCAAAGATTTGTAATGATAAGACAAGAAGAAACGGCAATGACATTCCAAGAACGCCTATTGTCATTCTTAAGGTAAGGTATGACCATTGGTTAACCAGATAGTATTTTCTTCGCTAAAATCAGGCTTAAAGGAACTAGATCCTGATGATAATTTTGGTTTTTTCATTTTTGGGACATGAAGAATGAATCAATACCATCAAATATACCAGTAATACCTTTATGTCAATAGTTTACATAAAATTTTTTTCTTGGTTCATTCCTGCGAATTTCCTGGATATTTTTACCGTCGACTCTCTGCGCAATTTCACTACAGCCCAAATTTCTCCGGATTACTCCTTCCTTACCCGTCTACCAAATTCAAAAATCAAAATTCATCCTTACCTTGCATAACTTATTCACTACCCGCCCGGTAGTCTCACGGGCGGGGGAAGCCATCCGGATACGTCCGGATGGTTTCTTGATTTTAAATACCACGACTGGCCTAACGGATAGGGCGCACCAAACTAATTCTTCATTCCGAATCACCCATTTTCAACCAAGAAAATCACCCATTTTTAATCACCGCCTTCCAAACTTAAGTACTACTCATACCGCCAATCAATTCACCCCCACCTCCACCATATACCCACAAATAGCCACAAGTTCCTTCCGCGTAATAAACCGAATCTTTTTCTTCCGCTCTTTCCTGTGAAACTCCCTTACATGAACATCCAATATTTTCCGCTTCCAGAGCCAAAAGAAAATTTTGGCACCGCACATAAAGTGATTTGCATTTGAAATTTTCCCTTCTTCTTTCAGTTTGTCACGATGTTCCCCGATCTCCTTATCTGTCAGTTGGTCAAGCGGCAGGTCGTTGGAGTAAATAAAAATCCGGACCTGATACGTATAATTTCGAATCGTACCAGTGCCATACCCTTTGGATTTTAAGTAATTCCTGAAATCATACATCGCTTATTCTTTTTCTTCATTGATATCTTCAATGTCACGTACCGCTTTTGTAATAAGATATTCGGTAGGCGCCGGAATACTATAGGCCCCAAAACTTTCGTAAGGCTCCAGGTCAGAGATGTTAATAACCGCAACTTTTTGAAACACAGCAAACAGATCATGAATACTAAATGAATTCTCTACCAGATACCATCCACAATACGTGCGACTCCACAACGCGGATATTTCCAGCGCAATCCTGGACAGTTCTTCATCAGCTTTAAAATACAGAAAAAGACAAATCCAGCCCTCGTGCATCTTTCTGCTTACAGTGATTACCGGAAGTAAATTCATTTCCAAACTATTTTATTTTTATGAAAACCATATCGACATTCCGAACTCCGAATTCCCAACTCCCAACTATTTTGTATTCTTCATTCAACATTCTATCTGAATCTTTGTCCCAAATTGTCAATTTCACATTCGTCTATAATTCCACCTTATGATTTTTCGACCAAGATTTTAACGGTATTTTCTCCCTCTTGATCCGGAATGGGAATAAACGACCTGTTTTGTCTGTAAGGAACCGCTCCGCAGAAGAACCTTCAATAACACGCTTAGGGAGGGTAAACCTCCCTTTGGCATGTTTCTGACTTTAGATAAAAATCCGCCTTTATAGAGATTTTCCATACCTATACTTTCAACGAATCTGTTCCTTCAGATCATCCACAGGAATACCTGAATGCCTTGCAAATTCCTCAATTGTAACAAATTGGTGCCTGCTTTTGGATAAAAGCGCTCTGATACTTTTTAGCCTTTTTTGGGCGCTGCGGAGGGAACATCCGCACAACTTCATAATGTCATGCGATTGCACCACAATCCGTCGGGGTGTGATGTTTTCGGATTTCATAGCACTAAATTTTATGACATAACCAATTTAAAACAATTACAATAAAAAAGCAAATGGTGGCTACCTATTGGGCAGTCTTATACATCCATACGCTGCCCTTTGCTACTCTTGTCTATTGCCAGTTGCATATTTCCAATTGCATATTGCATTTTGCCTATTGCCAACCGAGCGAGGCACGTGCGAACCAAGCGATAGCGATTTCATGAGCACCTTTAAAATCAAACCCTTGCGAATAGCTCACCGACCTCAGCTAATTGCCGATTGCCAATTGCCTATTGCCTTTTGCTTTTTACCACCAATTCTGACATCTCCCACCCATCTCCCTATCGTGTCCCTATCATGTCCCTATCATACTAAGGTCTGATTAAGGTTCAGACCCGGACGTCCATAAATCACAAAAGGGTCAAAATACGACCATAACGACAAAAGCAACCTTAAATACTCTTTAACGCATCGAATTCCATTTGGCGAAAAAAACGCCTTTTGCGAACCAATATATTGTAATTCAAATAATTGCGCCATTACTTTACACCATCAGTACAGTGCTGATCTTGAAATAAAAACCCTAAAATTCAAATATAATGGGAACACAAAAAGGACCGCTAAGAATTGAAGGCAATGTGGGAAACCTCACCTTCTTCAAAAGCGGAGACAGCCACCAGGTTCGGATAAAAACCGGACCCTCGGCTGAGCAAATGCGAACTGGTTCGCAGTTCGCCAGAACACGTGAAAACTGGGCCGAATTCGGCCGCGCTGGTAAAGCAGCAAAACTGCTGCGCAGCGCACTGGCTTCACAGGTGAAAAAAGTCAAAGACCGTTTAGGCTATGCCAGACTGGTTAAATCCATCATGGTAGTAGTTAAATCTGACCCTGCAAGTCCGCGGGGAAAGCGGGTCATTACGCTCGGCGACTTTCAACACCTCCTCGGATTCGAGTTCAATCAGCGACAACCACTGTCATCAGCGGTTGATGTGCCATACGCTGTCGCAATCGACAAGCCGGCAGGCACATTGAGTATCGCCATACCTGAACTTATACCGGGCGAATCAATTTTAGCCCCGGAAGGTACCACCCATATCCGTTTTGTTGCCTCGGCAGCGGAAATCGATTGGGAGAATGGAACCTACCAAAGTGACTTCGTTGAAGGAGCAGACCTGGAGTATGGACCACAAACCGAGCCCATCCAGTCGCTCGACCTCACACTACCCGCGGGCAGCACGAATACCTTCGTACTCGCCTTCGGTATCTGGTATTTCCAGGAAGTGAATGGTCAGTTCTACATGCTCAACGACGGGAGCAAAAATGCCATGGCCCTCGTGGGCATTGATAACTCATAGGCCATGCATTTGCGACTCATCCGAATATATGGTAGCACGGGAACAAATGGCTATCTGGTAGCCAACCACAAGGTCATTTGCAAAACAATTGAACTCCCGTGGAAAGGCAACCAACGGTCCGTCTCCTGCATCCCCGAAGGAAAGTACACCCTCCGGGAACGCTACAGCAAACGATTCGGACGCCACCTCGAAATTCTCAACGTGCCCGACAGAGATCTCATTCTGATACACCCGGCCAACGACGCCCGCAAAGAGCTCCGCGGATGTATAGCCCCCGTATCAGAACTCATCGGACCCGGTATGGGAATCAAATCGAGAGCGGCAACCCTACGACTTCTGGACTTGGTAACACCAGTCCTGGAACGTGGCGATACCGTGACAATGACGATCGACACATGATGTAAATTAGAATTGGTTTGATGTCTAATAACTAAAAACCAAAAGCCAAAAACTAATAACATGAAATACAAACGCGAAAAGAACCTCCTTGAGCGGGCAACATCCCAGACTCCACGGTTCTTCCAAACACTGCGCAACATCGGTCTCGGCCTTCTGGCCGCCTCCGGCGCAGTATTAACAGCCCCCGTTAGCATCCCGGCCGCCATCATCACGGCAGCCACCTATGCAGCGGTGGCGGGCGGTGTCCTCACCGCAGTCTCGCAAGTGACTGTGGAAGGAGAATAAAGCCCACCGCATATCACAGCCCCTCTGGTCAGCCTCACAGTCCGGAGGGGTTGTTTTTTTAATCGCATGCACGGACCAGTAAATATGAGGTTTGACTTGAGTCATGATCCCCAATCGGAAATAGCGCATAGTTTATCCTAATCCCTAAAACTTCAACCGTCATGTATTCATCCCCTCCGTTTTCAGGTTCCCACCGTTCATGTGAACCGTAAAATCGGATCCTTAAAAACTTTGCGCCCTCGCGCTGGAGCATGTCACGCATTGGCGTGGCAGGCCTATTGGCTTACGTTGGTTGCGTCACCCAAGGGCTTTAGCCCTCCCTGCGCCCCAAATCAAGCATGAATGGGCGTCCTTTCCCTGCGTCTCCGCGCTACCCACCGAGCCTCCGCGTTTATTTTCCCTTTCTCAACTCCCCATTCAATTCCCCCATTTCGAATCAATATTCCCTCATTAAAAAATTATGAACGTCACCACGGGATAAATTCCATCAAACCAAAATTTACGAAAGTAAATTGCCCCTAATTTTATCCCGTGAACAACGTCTTCTATTGTCTTTTCTTTATTTGTTTTATCTCCTGTGGCGCCAAAAGGGATCATTCGGATAAAATGATTTTTCGCTACAACGAATCAGCCGGGATTACTTCACTCGATCCGGCGTACAGCCGGAATCTGGAAAATATCTGGGCAGCTAAAATGTTGTTTAATGGCCTGGTGGAAATAGATGACTCTCTTCGCGTTCAGCCATCCGTAGCGCGACATTGGGAGATCGATTCCACAGGCACTTTGTACCGGTTTTATTTGCGAAAAGATGTTTTTTTTCACGACAGTGAAATTTTCCCGGAAGGAGAGGGAAGAGCGGTGAAAGCATCGGATTTTGTATTTAGTTTCAACAGAATCAAAAATCCCCAACAATCCAGCCCCGGTTCCTGGGTTTTTTCATCCGTACGCGCTGAAAACCCTTTCGTGGCTGTCAATGATTCCATCCTCGAAATTCATCTCACCAAACCTTTTCCGCCATTTTTGAGCCTGCTTGGCATGCAATATTGTTCGGTGATCCCCAAAGAAGCGATTGATAAATTTGGCGATGAATTCCGGAGCAATCCGGTGGGAACGGGACCTTTCGTTTTCCATTTTTGGATTGAAAACACGCGACTCGTGATGTTGAAAAATCCGCATTATTTCGAGCGTGATGAAAACGGTGAAAATTTACCCTATCTCGATGCAGTGGCAGTATCATTTATCCCCGATAAAAGTGCTGCATACCTGGATCTACTGAAAGGAAATTTTGATTTTATGTCGGGTCTGCACACCAGCTACAAAGATGAATTGCTGACGGCCAATGGAGAATTAAATGACATTTACAGCGACCAGTTTACTTTGCAAAAACATCCATTTCTCAAAACGGATTATCTCGGTTTTATGATCGGTGGAGAGATTGATTCACCATGGCTTCGACGCGATTTGCGCAAAGCGGTAAATTACGCCGTCGATCGTGTTTCGATGGTGCGCTACCTGCGAAACAATGTCTATACACCCGCCACGGGAGGTTTTATCCCCAAAGGAATGCCTGGATTCAATTCGGAAGCCGGTTATTCCTATCAGCCGGACAGCGTTCGTGCACTTTTGAAAAAATCTGATTTCCCGGGTGGCAAAGGTCTGCCGGTTCTGGTCCTGAGCACCACGAGCGATTATGTCGACCTGGCAGAATACGTGCAACATCAACTCGGTGAATTTGGTATTCCGGTCAAAGTCGATGTGCTTCCGGCGTCCGTGCATGGAGAGCGAACTGCGCGAGGCGAATTGGAATTTTTTCGAAAATCCTGGCTGGCAGATTATCCCGACGACGAAAACTTTATGGCCCTGTTTTTTAGTGAAAACGAAACACCAAAAGGTCCGAACTATACCCGGTTTAGAAATAAAGAATTTGATGAGATGTATAAAACATCCTTATCCATCACCGACCAGGATATGCGGAAAAGGCTTTACCGGCAAATGGACAGCCTTCTTATGTCAGAGGCACCTGTCGTACCGCTTTATTATGATGTGGTGATGCGTTTTGTGGATCGGAAGGTGTCGGGATTGGACCACAATCCCATGAATGTACTGGATCTTCGCCGCGTGAAAATCATCGATCCGGAGATTAGCTATCCCTGATTTTTATTCGGCAATATCTGAATTGCGAATTACAAAGGTGCAGGTGTGGTTGTAATCCTGGGGAAGCCCGTCGGTCGCTTCTGTTTCAGAGGCCCAGTTGAAGTCAAACTGTATTTCTTTCGTAAGCGTCCCACCGCCCGCAATTTCGCTGTATGCCGAGTCAATACCTTCAGCGCACGGTGGCGACTCTTCCTGAGCAGTGTCAGAGGTGGTAAGGGTGAGCCGTTTGGTTTGACCGGAATTCAAACGGAGCGTATCGCCCAGAGGCGCACCAAACCGATAGACCAATATTTTGATGTCTTTATTTGATCTGTTTTCAATATTGTGCACGGTGGTAGTCTCTCCCTGACAGGAAACAAGCATCAAAAGTATCAAAGCGGCCCACATGCGGTTCATGGCGCGAAGTACGCAATTTTATTGCCAATACAGGATGTACAGAAATAAAGGATTCTTGCGAAAAATCTGAGCAAATGGATGTTATTGATTTGAGAATTCCCGGCAAAGAACAGTCGCTGGATGCTTTTTTATTGAAGGTTGAACATTTCAATCATACTTAAAACTTATACGGGCTATTGAAGTCAGGATTTCTCATTTCATAAATGCGTCATCAAACGCGTGTTAAACCTAATAGTCCATGTGATTGTTTGACTTGTGTGCAACGAAAGAAAGGTATGGCCGGTTAAGCTTATATACATCAACCAAAACCGAAGTGATGAAAAATTTTCTCTACGTCCTGATTCTTTTCCTGGTCATAGCCGGATGTCGTAAAGACGATGAAACCTCTTCAACCGAAATCTCAAATACAGGATTTAATCCTCCCGAAATCACTGTTAATGGAAGTATTTTGGGTATTGTTGAAACTGAGAATGGAAACCCGTTAAGCGGCGTTACGGTCAAATTAAATAATTCAGAAACTCAAACCAATGATCTGGGGATTTTCACTTTCAATAATGTCCCCATGAATACCCGGGGTGCTTTTGTCAGCGTAGATCATCCGCAATACTGGCATGCATCGCGAAAAGTATTTCCCAATTTAAACAGTTTGCATTATACCCGGTTAACGTTGATGGACAAGTCGATATCGGGCCAGTTTGACGCGCAAACGGGAGGTGAGGTAGGGCTCGAAGAAAATTTGACGGTCACTTTTCAGGCAAACTCCATCGTAGACGCAGCCGGAAATCTCCATCAGGGCTCCGTACTGGTCTATGCCAAACCCCTGCATGCCCACGACGAAACCATGGTGGATAAAATGCCGGGAGGTTTGCACGGTATTGATCAGCAAAACAATACAAAAGCCTTGTCAAGTCATGGTATGTTGTCAATAGAACTTTATGGAACCAATGGCAATGCATTAAATCTGAATCCCGACCGTCCGGCTGCCATCCAATTTCCTTTGGCCCCGGCCGCACAAAATAGTGCGCCGCAGGCGGTGGCTATGTGGCATTTTGATGAAACCACAGGTTACTGGCGCGAGGAAGGAAAAGCCGATCGCCATAATAATTCCTATATCGGAGAAGTTGCTCATTTTACATGGTGGCTGTTTTCAGAAGATTACGAAACAGTGCTTCTCGAAGGTAGATTGGTTAACGAAGACGGTATGCCCGTGGCCAACAGCCAGGTTAACTTTCTGGGAGAGATGGGCAGTATAGCGCAGGTTTTCAGCAACGCAGATGGGATTTTCACTTCCGGGCTGCCAGCCGGTTATCCCCTGGCATTATCCGTTTCTAATTCCTGCAACTCGACCATTTTCGCCCTTGATTTAGGTACCCTTACGGAAAATACTGATCTGGGCGATCTGACCATTCCTGGTAGTCAGGCATTCACTACCACCCTTTCGGGAAATATTGTAAACTGTGAAGGAGAGCCTGTTACAAATGGAATGATTCAGGTATGTTGGGATCAGGGTTGTCAATATATCTTCCTGAATCCTGCCGGAGAGTTTGATCAGACTTTTGGGTATTGTGATGCCACCGAACTCAACTTTTGGGTATTTGATTACAACACAGGAGAAATTTCAACTTTCACAGAAAGTGCAGGACCTGTTTTAGATCTTGGAGCGATTACCCTCTGTGACAATCCGGCCGAATTGTATATGAGTCTCAATTTTGATGGAACGGAGCGATTTTATCCCTTCCCTTATCAATATGTGCAGTCTGGAATTTCTTATATAAAAGCATCTGACAATGATTATTCTATAACCATCGGTTTTCCAGGTTCAACAGTCGGAACATATTCGAACGAAGCGGTTAGTTTCAATTATTTTGAATATTCTGATAACAATGGAATTCCACTCTTTTTAGAAACGGGGAGTTGTTTCTTCGGAGAATGTGAAAATCTGACCATTACCATAACCCAATATGGTGAACCGGGTGAAATCATTGAAGGATCATACAGCGGGGTAATGGAGTTTACAAACACATTGGAATATTTACCCAACACATCTTTTTCAGGATCCTTCAGAGTTATTCGACTTCAATAAATAAAAGTGGTTAATAAATTGTGACATCGGACAGCATTATACAAGGATGCCTGAAAGGGGATAAGCTCTGCCAACGAAAGTTGGTGGAGCTTTATGCTCCCATGCTTTTTACCGTGGCCAGAAGGTATTCTCACAACACCGAAGATGCCGAAGATGTGTTGCAGGATGCACTGATTAAAATGCTTCTGGCCCTTGAAAACAATAAATATTCAGAAAAAGGAAAATTCGAAAGCTGGATGCGTACCATCACGATCACCACAGCTTTGAATAATCTCGATCGGACAAAACTTTTTTCAGACATGGATGTGGAGGCTTCCCGGGCGTCAGATATGAGTTGTCCCCCGGAAGCTTATTCCCACCTGGGAGCAGAAGAATTGATGGAATTAATTGATCAAATGCCCGCTGGCTACAAACAAATATTCAATTTGTCTGTGATCGAAACATATACACACAAAGAAATAGCAGATATGCTTGGAATTAACGAAGTGACATCCCGCACCCAGCTTATGCGCGCCCGGAAACACCTTCAAAAACTGATTATGAATCTTGAAAAAATAAGGTTATGAAAGATTCTCAATTTGATAATTATCTTCGCGATCACCTGCATTCTCATGCTTCTCCCGTCGACTCGCCCAAAATCTGGACGGGCGTGGAAGCTGGTTTGCAAGGCCGTCGTAAAATTGGAAATTGGGTATTTTGGTTGGGTGCTTTTTTGCTTGTTTTTTTCCTTGCTGGTTTGGCTTATATCACCCTTCCGGGAAAAAATGCAGAAACCGGAAAGGATTCATCATTTGTAAGTGAAACATCCGCCCATCAATCAGTACAGGAAATCGAGCCATCCAATCAGGCGGAGCAAAGTTCTTTTGTATCGGGCGATGTGCGCGGGCAGATCAATGAATCCGGGAATAACCCGGACCAAATGCGGGAAACATCAACCCCGTCAGATAAAACCTCAAATACCCGATCTGCGGTAAACAACGCGGTTGAAACGGGCAGCGCGGAAGACGCGGCGGAGGAACCAACTTTGTCGGAAGTTTCGGCTAATCCAATATTCCAGGGCGCATCTGGTCAAATGGCCGGGAATAACCCATCCGGTTTTATTCAAAAAACCCCTTCCTTTGCGAAAACAGGTTCCGACACAGGTAAATCGTCAAAAGAAATTGTTGCCGTTCACGACGATCATGATGCCGGTAAATCCCAGTCAAAGAACACTATCACGGATCAGATTCCAGCTGACGCACAGGTTTATCCTGTTGAAACTTCCTTCAACCCATCATCGATGGTGGCATTGTCACCCATGTTACCATCTGTTTCCGGAAATCTCATGCTCCCGGAAACAAGCGGCGGGAATGACCGAAATTTTCTATTGGCCGAAAAACGACAACGGTTTTTTCTGCAACTGAGCGCTGGCGGAGGTTTTGTGCAAAGAGATATCTCAAGCTTACACAGCGCCTTTGATGCCTATGCCCTTCAGCGTTCGCTCACAGAGAGTCCGCTCGAGTACCTGTCGGTGCAGGGAAATCTGGGCTATTATGTCCTGGAAGGTTTATATGTGTCGGGTGGAATCAATATTACGACGATCAACGAACATTTCCATCTCAATCGCGAAGTTGTGACGCACCATGAGGAAACCGTCATAACGCACATTCATGTGGATGCCGACGGAGATTCCAACTTTCATACAGGCACTGCCATCACCACCATCCACCACACCACGCATTTTTCCCATTACAACAAACTTACCCTGATCGACATCCCCGTTTTTTTGGGATACGAATGGAATTTCAATCGCTGGACAGCCGGCATTGAAGGGGGGGTATTGTGGAATCTTTCCTTGCGCACACAGGGTACCATGCTCGGTACAAGCGATGAAATCGTCCGGATGGAGGATTCCAACGCATTTCAAAAGCGCTTGAATCAGAATTATGCGGTCAATCTCCGCTTCGGCTATCAGTTGGGCGACCGACTCTCAATCAATCTGTCACCTGGGGTTCGTTTTATCAACAAATCCGTATTAACCGCTGGACAGATCGACCAGCATTACAGGTTGATGGGTGTGCAGGGGGGATTGGTTTACCGGTTTCCGTAAGGAGATTTATTTGTCATTATTCCCTTTGGTCGTGTTACCCTGTCACTCAGTCAGAGTGAAGCGTTGGTGTAGCGAAGAATCTTTGAATTGAATAGTCACATTTCTCCTTCCTCCACTGACGTCGTTTCGCTCATCACAAGGCCAATAATTGGATGCATCCCAAAGCTTTTGTTTCAGCAAAACAGTTGTACCTTTGAAGCAATAACGCTTTTCAACATGCATAAAGAGACCAAAGACAAAACCAAGGCTTCTCCGGGCAACAGCGGAAAGGGCAACAAACCTTTTAAAAAAGCAATCCCGAAGAAGAACGTGCGAATTACAAAAGCCAACAACCCAAAAAGTTCAAAGGAACTGCAATCCCCGGATGTAAATTATTCGGTGGATAAGTCATATTCCACGAATGAAAAACTTGAACTTATCAATAAGGGCCTACCTTATTCCGCCATTGAAAAACTCAGCGGAAGAATGGATAAACCGGTCAAATCTGTACTTTCCTTGTTTGACCTTGCGCAAACTACTTATAACTTAAAAAAGAGAGACCAGGCCCTGATGAGTCGGCGCGATACGGAAACAGTGTTATGTCTGAATGAACTGATCGATTTTGGCATCGAAGTATTCAATGCGGAAAACGAAAAATTTCTTCGCTGGCTGAGGAAACCCAATCTGTCTTTGGGAGGTGCGGTCCCGGAAAACCTGCTGAACTCTATGACAGGGATTCAGGAGGTGAAGGGTTGTTTGGCGCGGATCGAATACGGAAATATGGCCTGATGCGCGTTTTTCGCATAGAAAAGAAAAAGTACCTGAATCAGGCTTTGAGCGGCAGGGGTGCGGCACTTTCAACACGAAACAGATGGAACGAATTCGGCACCCCTTTGGTTTATACGGCACATTCACGCGCTTTGGCATTGCTCGAATTGGCGGTGCATTTAGATGTCATCGAAGGTCCAATAACAGACCGATATTATGTGGAAATTGATATTCCGGATGATTTACAAATTGTAGAACTTACTTTGGATGTCCTGCCGAAAAATTGGCAGGCAAATCCCCCGGGCAACAATACCCGACAACTGGGAGATCATTTTGTAATTCAACAGAAAGCGGCAGTGATAAAAGTGCCGAGCAGCATTGTGCCGCAGGAATTCAACTACCTGATCAATCCACTTCACAAGGATGCGGGTAAGATTGCGACAATCTCTCAGGAAATCATTCAAATTGATCACAGACTTTTAAGGTAATTTCTTCGCAGACCAGATTTTCTGCCATTGTGAGCGTCTGTCAGTCAATCTCTCACCCGGCGTTCGTTTTATCAACAAATCCGTTTTAACCATGGTCCAGCTCGACCGGCTTGACAGGTTGATGGGTGTGCAGGGGGGATTGGTTTATCGGTTTCCTTGAATATGAGGTAAAAAAAAGCCCCAGTCGAAAGACCGGGGCTTTTTGTCGGGGTGGCAGGATTCGAACCTACGACCTCCTGCTCCCAAAGCAGGCGCGATACCGGGCTACGCTACACCCCGAGGTGCTTCTTTCTTCATTTCAAATGACCAGAAATGCGAACCGGATTTAAATTCCCGATCTCTTTCGGGAGCGCAAATATAGAAAATCCATTTCATGTGATTCAACAAATTATTGATCAGGCATAGATTTTTCAAAAAGATTGTGGATGATATGGTGTGAACAGCTGACAACCAATTGAAAACGAGTTAAAGGTCAATAGTAAATTCCATAAATACCGAACGTTTATTGTAAAAACCTGGATTGATCAAAACGCTATTTCACTTAACAATTTAGTAACATATAGTTAATCAATGCTGAATTCAATTAACAAATGCTAAACATATTTTCGCCAAATGAATTTTTGCGTTAACCGTGAGTTAATTCCGGCAACACAAAACACTTTTTGAGCGTGAATAGAATATTGCTGATTTTCTTGTTATTGTTTCCTGGCATAGACATATTCCCAAATAGTTTGGCGCCCACATCTCCACCGGATACGACGACAGAAAAGAGTCAATGGTTTAACAACATCCAGATCCGCGGATATGCACAGGTGCGGTACAACAGGTTGCTCGAAACAAATCCCGACCTGCAGTGTGAACAATGCGACCGCTCATGGGGTAGAGATGGCGGATTTTTTCTGCGTCGGGCCCGAATCATATTTTTTGGCCAGGTTCATCCCCGGGTGTATTTCTATATTCAGCCGGATTTTGCCAGTTCGAATGGAGAGGGTCAAAATTTTGGGCAACTACGGGACTTGTATTTTGATATAGGCATCGACCGTAATAATGAATTTCGTTTTCGGATAGGTCAAAGCAAGGTTCCATTTGGATTTGAAAATCTGCAATCCAGTCAAAACAGGTTGGCTCTGGATCGGAATGATGCGATAAATAGCGCCTTTTCCAATGAAAGGGATATAGGGGTGTTTTTTTACTGGGCCCCCGGCAAAATCCGGGACAGGTTTAGCATGCTCGTCAGAGATGGATACAAAGGCAGCGGAGACTACGGTGTATTCGGTTTTGGTGTGTTCAATGGTCAAACTGCCAATCAGGTGGAAAGAAACGATGACACCCATGTGGTGGCCCGTGTCACTTATCCATTTTTGATAGGCAATCAGATTATCGAAACATCGCTTCAGGGATACTCCGGCAATTTTGAACTCGCTCCCAACCAATTGAGTGAAGGGGTGAGAACAACTTCAGAAGATTTTTCATTTCGCGATCAACGCGTAGCGGCAACTGTAATCCTGTATCCGAAACCTTTCGGATTTCAGGCAGAATACAACGTGGGAGAGGGGCCTGAATTCAATCCGGCGACTTCCACAATCGAAACGCAAAAACTGGAAGGAGGATATGTCACCGTCAACTATCGCCAACAGATAAAGAATCAATTCTTTTATCCATTCGTCCGCTATCAGTATTATGACGGAGGCAAGAAACATGAACGCGATGCGCGCAGTTATACCGTTCGGGAATTGGAGTGCGGACTCGAATGGTTGCCAAATCCGCATTTTGAACTGGTGGTGATGTACACGATGTCATCCAGAAGATTTGAAGATTTTCAAAATCCACACAACCGCCAGGAAGGCAATCTGCTTCGAATACAGGCCCAGATGAACTTTTAGGACTGGAAATTTTCTTAGAAAGATTAAGTGTTGGATCTCCTGCTTATCTGAAGGTGAGGAATAACGCTCCAATAATCAATGCGATACACATAATCAGAAAATACGGTAATAAAACATTGATCACCGCCCGACCAGCGCCAAATTCGTGAACGAGCATGATGCCGCGTACAAATAACACAACAGACCAAATCATTAATATGGCTCCTACAATTGAAATCCCGATAAGTACTGCTGAAAATGTAAGGCTTTCGATTTCCATCTCACTGGAGAAATAATCAAATCCCAGGAATATTAGCTGCGGGATGATTAAAAGTAATACGCAAATGGCCGGAATCAGGGACCATGCCAAGACATTTCGCACCTGCCACAATTGACCTTTTGCCCCAAGCCATTTCCCCGTTTGGTGTGTTGCCCATGCCAGGATGTAATAGATGCCCCACCCAATCAATGTGGCTGATAGAATCTGAAATATGAGATAAATTGATCCGGATCGGTTATACGTTGCACTTCCGGTTCTGCTTAAAGAATTGACGAAAGCGCCCAGCAGAAATAACAGGTTTACGTACTTGTTCGGTAGGTGTTTGAGAACAAATTTGAATGTGGCTGCTGGATAAAACCATATGGTCTGCAACAGATTGGATTCACGGATATCCGGACCGGGTTCTTCAACTACATCCAGAATATTATCCATTGTTTACATTTATTTGAGAATCCCCTGCGTTCAAAAATAGGATAATTTTGATTGGTTCATAAAAACTGTCTGATTAACAGCTTTCATCGCATCCACGCCCGAAAATCTTTTACCACAAAATGTCGGAATGCCAATTTGTTAATCATTTACCAGTATTTGTAAATTCAGAATAAATCATCCACCTTTGCACGCCTTTTTAATAAAGAAGGTCTTACCCGCAATCCGCTCATCAATCCCTCTTTAAAATCAGATGTCAAAAATTACCGATAGCCGCAAACTCCTCGGAGTAGGAAGTACTGCCGATTTGAACGCTTTGAAAACGGTTTACCGAAATTTCATGAAAGAGAACCATCCCGACAAATTTCAGGATGACGATGAACGCCTTTTGGCCGAAGAGCGAAGCAAGACATTTATAGAAGCCTACCATTTTTTGGTGAGTATTTCTCCCGAAACGCGCATCCGAAGCATGGAGTCGTATACAGAAACGATCACTTCTGCGCAGATTGTCAATTTCGAATACAAAAAGCAAACCCTGACCCTGGATTTTTCAGATGGGGTGAGTTATGAATATTTCGATGTGTCGCGCGATGTGTACAACAAGTTTCTGAATGCCGATTCGCGCACGCGATTTGCCAGAAGGAGAATTTGCAACATGTTCCCTTACCGAAGTGTTAATCAGGCCGTAACGGTTTAATCACTTCTTTTTCGGATTAGCTTTAAGCTAAATTTCCCTCACATCAGACTTTTTGAGCCAACCGCGATTTCCGCTGGCGATTTCGATCTCATACCAATTTTCGTCTTCGGTGAGAATAAAGACCTTGGTGCCGGCATGCAATATGAAAACCTTTGTAGCGACATCCCTGGGTTCGCTTTTAATGTCCACCTTATCGGTAAAAACAACTGCTGAAATATGGGTATGTCGATGAGTTTGGGCCGTATGAGCCACGGAATATGCGGCAATCGTCAAGCAAACGAAAACGAGTCCGGTAAAGAAGCCAAGTTTCTTTCCTGAAGAGGTCTTCGCGAGCCAGTAGAGTAAAAAGGAAAGGACCGCAAGAACAATCAGTGCCAGCGATATATAAGCCCATCCATCCGGACCGATGCCATATCGAAAGTCGTCCCACCAGATATTGATCTTAGATTTTGGAAGTGTTTCAATTCTATCCGCAATTCGGTCATTGGCCAGACGCAAATTGTATCGAACATCTTCATTTCCAGGCTCGTACTTCAAAGCTCGCTCAAAATATAAAATACTCTCCGGGATTTTTTTGAGTTTAAAATAGGTGTTGCCAAGATTGTAATTCAGTGTAACCCCGTCCACCAGGCTATCGCTGGCAAGATACCAGGAGAGGGCAGTTGAATAATCTCCGTTTTTATAGGCTTCATTCCCCAATTCAAATTTTTCTTTAGCCGAGACCAGAACTTCATCCTCAGCAAAGGCGGAGAGTACAGAAATAAAAAGGAATATGGTTAAAGCAATTCTTCTCATTTGATTGATCCCTCCAGTTTTTCAATCAGGCCTTCCGTCCTTTTATAAAAGCTAAAATCACTCTGTTCTGTCACCGGGGCGAACCGTGCCATTTCGCAAGTTTCTATAATCCGAAAAGCTTCATATGCCACTTCCTCTTCAATTCCTGCTTCAAGCATTTTTTGTTTGAGCATCGGGCGGGAAAGACTGGATGCCGGAATGCCCAGTTTATCCCCTAAATATCCATATAGGGCGCTGAAAATTTCCGCATAGAACATGGTGCTATCGTTGCTGTTCATGGCTTTTTCGGCCGTGGCCAATCTTTTTCGGGCTACTTTATTGGCCTTTCGTTTTCTGCTTCCGGATACATCGCTTTCCAGAGCCTCCTGTCGTTTTCTGAAAACTACAAAGCCCAGAAAAAGTATGACGGGACCAGTGAGCGCCAAATAATATCCCAAACTCCCGAAAAATAAATGTCCATTTTTCACAAAGGCAGTCGAATCCGTCATGATATATCTGATGTCACTTCTGGTTTGTTCCACACGGCTTTGGGCGCGCCGTTCCCCATCTTCAGGTATCATCCCATCCGCACCGCTTACGGCAAATTCAAGTGGTCCTTCCGTTTTGGTGAAATACCTTTCTTTCACCGGATCAAACCACGAAAAAGAAAGTGCGGGCATTTCATATTTTCCGGGGTATCGCGGTATGACAAGATACTGATATGATCGGCTGCCACTTACGCCGCCGGCATTTACGGATATACGGTCTTTTTGCTCAGGATCGTATGCGTCAAAATCTTCAGGAAAAAATACCGTTGGCCCTTTTATCAGGGTCAGGTTTCCCTTTCCGGAAATGGTGATGCTGAGATCGATTGCTTCATTTGTTTCCAATTCATTTCCAGCCGTTTTCAAAGAAAAGCTGAAATCGCCTACCGCGCCATTAAAGGATTCCGGCGCGTTTCCCGGAAGGGGTTTTACATTGATGCGCAATGTATTGCTATGAACCGTAATCTCAGTCCCTGGATTGAAAAAACTCCTGTTTACGCGGCAGGTAACACTTAGCGGACCAATTTCCAATTCACCCGATCGCTGTGGGAAAAGTACCTGTCGTTTCAGTACGGCTTTTCGGTATGGTACACCATTGATGGTTTCCAGTTTATCTTCCCATGAAGCCTGTTCTGTTTTGATATCTTCTGTCCAGAATCCGGATAAGTTGGGGAAATTGGTTTCGCGCAGGTCAATGGTGTTGTACCGGCTGAGTAAGACATAAGAAACCACAAGATGTTCGCCCTGATACACGTTCGATTTTGAAACCTGAATCGAAACAATCAAATTTTCATCCGTTTGGGAAGTCGCAGCAGATCTTTCTCTTCCGGATGGAACTGACCCGGGACTTTGTTGCACATTTCCCGCTGATCCCGATCCGCGAAGTACCTCCAGTGTAATGGGTTCTGTTCTGAAAGTTTGATTACCAACCCTGGCAGTGACAGCCCCAATCACGAATTTTCCAGGTTCTTTTGGCCTCATGGTGTAGCTCAGCGTGATCGTACTCGATTGTTGTCCATTTACGATGCGGTAACTCGACGATTGTGAAGGGCCAAATACCACCTGAAAATCTCTGAGATCCGGCGCTTCAATATCTCCCCGACCGTTTTCCAGGGTCAGCCTGAGGCTGAAAACATCACCTGTATAGACCGGATTTTTGTCTACACTGGCGTAAAAATTGACATCCTGCGCATTTGTAATTTGCACAGAAAACAGCATTATCAGAGCTACAATCAAGTATTTACCAGTCTTTTTCAATCCGTACTCTTTGGGCCTTGTGTTTTTCTTTGTTTAATTTATCCTGCAGTTCTTTTTCCTGATTCATCATAGCATCGAGCATACGCTCGGCTTCTTCTTTTGTCAACTGATCAGGTTTGGGTTGTTCTTTCTGTTGATCCTGGTTTTCCTGTTGATCCTGTTGGTCATTCTGATCCTGTTCCTGATCCTGCTCCTGTGGATCCTGATTTTGTTCCTGTTGCTCCTGTTCCTGCTCCTGTTTCAATTTTTGGGCGTAAGCCAGATTGTAACGAGCGTCTTCATCTGCGGGATTGTTGCGCAGGGCATTCTTATAAGCTTCTATACTCGGATCAATTTCACCGGAAATCAAACGCGAGTTTCCCAAATTAAAGTTTGATTTGTTTTTTTCTTCCGGTGTTTCCGACATTTTGGTCACTTTTTCAAATTGCTCAGCGGCTTTTTTGTTGAGCTGATTTGCAGCTTCCATCATGGCCTGTTTTTCTTCCGGATTTTCAATTTTAGACGCCGCTTCCATCATGGAGCGCGATTTTCTCAGATACGCATTGCCGGTATTGAATATAGCCTCTTTATATTCGGGATTTTCTCCCATCGCTTCGTCGTATTGAGACACAGCAGCGTCATATTCTCCCGATTTATAAGCTGCATTTCCTATACTTGTCTTCAATTTTTCTTTTTGCGCCTGGCTGCTGAAAGGAATCAGCAGCACAGCCAATAATATGCATTTGTACCAATTCATGATTCAAAGATTTTAATCCGCCGGGCAAGTTTCCCTTTGCGCTCGTTTATGAATATTTCAAGAAGAATGCACAAAAGTGCAATCGCTAAAAAGAACTGATAACGGTCTTCATATTCCGCATATGACACGGATGCCATTTCAGTTTTTTCCAATGCATTTAATTCCTCCATAAGTGGATTTAATCCCACTTCTGCACTGGAAGCTTTGATATACTTGCCATTGCCCCCTTCAGCGATCTGGCGTAACATGTCTTCATTGAGCTGAGAAATGACGGTTTTTCCGTCACGGTCTTTTTTAAAACCAACAGCTTGTCCTTTCTGCATATCCGGTATCGGACTGCCCTTGGCTGAACCCATCCCAATGGTATACACTTTAACTCCCCGGGCGGCGGCATTTGTTGCTGCTCCAAGTGCATCATCCTCGTGGTTTTCGCCATCTGTGATCACGATTATGGCTTTCTGGCCGGGATTGTTGAAGTCAAAACTCAACAGACACAGGTCGATGGCCGCACCGATAGCTGTACCCTGTACAGGTACCACATCGGGATTTACGGAAGATAAAAAGAGCTTCCCCGCTGAGTAGTCATTCGTAATGGGCAACTGAACAAATGCCTGTCCGGCAAAAACAACAATCCCAATTCGGTCGCCTTTAAGATTGTCCAACAGTTTTTCGAGTGCCCGCCTCGCCAACGTGATGCGGTTTGGCCGAAGGTCTTCGGCCAACATGCTGTTCGAGACATCCACAGCAACCATTATATCGATTCCACTCACTTTCGCCTCAGTCATTTTTGAGCCGAGTTGGGGACCTGTCAATGCAAATACGACCATCGCTGCGGCAATGCGCCAAAGCATAAATTTGATCACAGCGTTTACACTGGATATATCGCCCACCATATTTCCGAGCAGGGTGGGCTGGGCAAAACGGTCAAGTCGTCGGTTTTTGGACCATGCTGCGATGTTGAAAATAAAGAACATTACCGGACCGAAGGCAAGAAGCCAGGCCATTTCGGGCCTCTTGATACGCAGGCCGGGAATGGCATCGAGCACAATGAAAAACAAGAGGGCAAAGGCGATCCACAGCACAATTTCCAGTACGAGTGTGGCCACGAACATGCCCCAAAAATTGTATTTGAAATTGATGTTTTTCACGGGAGTGTTTGAAGAATTAACTGTCTGAACAAAAATTCTGCCAGCAGGAGTACAGCCCCTACGACCAGAAACCAGTAGTATTGCTCAGATTTCTGACGGTGTTCAGTCACACTGATTTTCGTTTTTTCCATACGGTCTATTTCAGAAAAAATGCGGCTGAGCGTGTTGCCATCCGTAGCCCGAAAATATTCTGCATCTGTCATCGCTGCGATGGATTTCATAGTCTCTTCATCGATTTTTACATCGGCCATCTCATATTTGTAAGTTCCATCGGGATACATGGCCACCGGAGATTTAGCGCGGCCAATGGTGCCTACTCCGATGGTATATACACGTATGCCAAAACTCTGAGCTATTTCGGCTGCTGTAATGGGTGCAATGGATCCGGCGTTGTTGTCACCATCGGTCATGAGTATTACAACTTTACTTCGTGCTTCGCTTTCGCGCAAACGGTTTACAGCTGTCGCCAAACCCATACCGATCGCGGTGCCACCCTGAACCAAACCGGTGCGCACTTCTTTGAACAGGTTGATAAGCACCCGGTGATCGGAGGTCAGCGGGCATTGCGTAAAACTCTCGCCTTCATAAACCACAAGTCCGATGCGGTCATTGGGTCGACCCTGGATAAAACGAATGGCCACTTCCTTGGCTTTTTCAAGTCGGTTGGGTTGGAAATCCTGGGCGAGCATCGAAGCCGATATATCCATCGCAATCACGATATCAATCCCTTCTGTGGTTACATTTTGCCAACTGAGTTGCGACTGAGGCCTGCACAATGCGACAATGAGAAAACTCACAGCTATCATGCGCATCATAAATGGGAGATGCACCTGGATTTCTGTAAATATTTGACCTCCTTTCGGAAATTGGTTGAGTGATGACAATTTGACTTTTGGATGTCTCGCCTGAATGCGCCATACGTGATAAATCCCTGCCAGAGGAACCAGAATCAACAGGTAGAAAAAGTTTTCGTTGTAATATTCATATGCATCCCTGAAATACAACCACACGCCAAGCGCAATACCTGAAGCCAACAGCGCAAAAACCAATGCTATTTTCTGCTGTCTGCTCATGAAATTCGAGAATTATCCGATTCCAGCGGTGGCAGCGCTGTATCAACAGGAGGCATAACCATTGTTGCCTTCACAAAATCGATGGCTTGTGCCACGGCTTCCTCATTGTCCGTGTAATCGGGTTTTTCCTTGGCAAACTTGACCATATCCGCACGGAACAGGATGGTGCGGAGCGCCCGGAGTTGGGGTTCAGGGATTCCACTGTACCGCAATTTGTCCAGAATCTGTCGGGTGGTAAGCTCATGTGCGTGAACGCCAAAGGCATTTTCCAGATATGTGCGAAGCGTATCTGTAATGGAGGTGTGGTAATCCTTAACATCACCCGTTTTATAGGCTTTTTCTTCCTGAATTCGCCGAAGGGTTTCCAGCGCAATGGTCTGGGGTGACTTTTCAGGTTCAGGTGGAAGGGCTGCAGGTCTGAGACGTCTCCTTTTGCGGTAACGCACAAATAAAATAATTGCCGCAACCAGAATGGCCACCAGGGCAAAAGCACCCGCGACGTATGGCCAGTATACTTCCAGGAAATCCAGCCATCCAACTTCGACTTCGTAAATCTCGCGCACATCGACGATCCCTTTAGTCGTGTCGATCTCAACAGTTTCCACGGTTAGTAGAAAGGCCTCTGTTTGGGTGGGAACCCCATTTATGTCAATGACGAAAGGCGGAATGGCATAGTATCCACTGTCGAAACTCGTGATAAAGAGTTGCTGTTCTATCCGCGACTCCTTCACGCCGGCACCGGTTTCCAGGGTATCCACCGGGGTGAAATGCACCACCTCCACGCCCTTCACCAGGGTATCGCTGATGGGTGGAAAAGTCACTATGGGTGGATTGGCTTTGTCAAATCGCACGGATAGTTTGATCACCGCCTGTTCGCCAATCCTGATTTTATCTCTGTCGATTACCGCGCTGGCATCCTGGCCCTGCGCTATAACCGCCAGGAAAAGCAACAGGATAAAGCCATATGTCTTCGCAGAGAAAATATTCATTTAATTTCGTTTGCTAAAAAGATTTCGCAAGGGTGAAATATATGATTCGTGTGTGCCTATGGTCGCCAGATCCACTCCGGCGCGCTTACAGGCCTGTTTGGCAAACGACATCCGGTCATAAGCATTTTTCGCGTAAGTGAGCCGCACACTTTTAGAGCTGGTATTTACCCAACGCACCTCATTGGTTTCAGGATCGACAAATTGCACCAGTCCGAGATCGGGCATTTCGCGTTCCCGCTGATCGTATATCTGCAAGGCAACGAGGTCATGTTTTTTATTTGCCAACTTCAACGGATCTTCAAAATTCTGATCCATAAAATCGCTGATCAAAAAGGCAATGCTGCGTTTTTTGACCACATTGTTTAAAAATCTGAGCGCATCGCCAATGTTGGTGCCCTGACTCTGTGGTTTGAATTCAATCAATTCACGGATAATCCGAAGAATATGTGATTTGCCTTTCTTGGGGGGAATGTATTTTTCTATCGTCTGACTGAAAAAGATGACTCCTATTTTGTCGTTGTTGGTAATGGCCGAAAATGCCAGAACGGCACAGATTTCGGTTATAAGCCCTTTTTTGAGTTGATCCTGGGTTCCGAAACTGTCAGATTGAGAAATATCAACCACTAATATAACGGTGAGCTCCCGCTCTTCTTCAAATATCTTCACGTATGGATGGCCGAATCGCGCGGTGACATTCCAGTCAATCGTGCGCACCTCATCGCCTACTGCGTATTCGCGTACTTCGCTAAAAGCCATACCACGCCCCTTGAACGCTGAGTGATACTCTCCGGAAAAAATCTGGTTGGAGAGACCTTTGGTCTTGAGTTCAATGCGTCTGACTTTCTTTAAAAGCTCTGCGGTATCCGTGGCCATAAATACTTGTCAGGGAACCTCTACGGTGTTTAAAACTTTATTAATCACATCTTCCACCTTTACATTTTCTGCTTCCGCTTCGTAAGTGAGGCCGATACGGTGGCGCATCACATCTGTCGCCACAGCGCGCACATCTTCAGGAATCACATAACCCCGGCGGTTAATAAAAGCATATGTTTTGGCAGCCATGGCCATGCTGATGCTGGCACGGGGAGAAGCACCAAAGCCAATCAATTCCTTGAGCTCTTTGAGTTTGTATGCTTCGGGCTGACGGGTGGCGTAAACCAGGTCAACGATATAGCGCTCGATCTTCTCATCCATATAAACCTCCCGAACCGTCTGGCGGGCCCGCAAAATATCGGCGGAGCTTACCACTGCGCGCGGAGTCGGATATGGCTGTGAGGAAACATTGCTTCTGATGATCAGGCTTTCCTCTTCGCGGAGCGGATAGTCGAGAACAACTTTCAACATAAACCGGTCTACCTGTGCTTCGGGCAGGGGATAGGTTCCTTCCTGTTCGATGGGGTTCTGTGTGGCCAATACCATAAATGGCTCAGGCAACTTAAATGTTTCTCCGCCAATGGTGACCTGCCGCTCCTGCATGGCTTCGAGCAGGGCACTCTGCACCTTAGCCGGGGCGCGGTTAATCTCATCAGCCAAAACGAAGTTGGCGAATATCGGTCCCCGCTTTACAGCGAAATCCTGGTTTTTCGGATTGTATATCATGGTACCCACCACATCGGCAGGAAGAAGGTCTGGCGTGAACTGTATCCTGCTGAAGTCAACATGGATGCAACCGGAAAGGGCTTTGATGGCCAGTGTTTTGGCAAGACCGGGAACACCCTCCAGCAGAATATGTCCATTGGCGAGCAAAGCGATCAGTAATTTTTCAACCATGTCTTTCTGGCCTACAATTACTTTTTCCATTTCTAAAGTCAACAATTCGATAAAGGCGCTTTCCTGCAATATCTTGGCATTCAGCGCTTTGATATCAACCTGCGAAGAAGGGGATACAGTCGATGTACCACTTGAAAAATCACCCGGTGTTTCTTGATTCATACGGCAAATTTACGGTTGAAGAATGAGATTCTATCTCCTTTGGGAAGAAATGCATATCCTCATTTCTTATTAACCGCAAATGTGACAATATTGAGGTGGCATGTGGGGCAAGTTCCAGTTAAAAGATGTTAATCAAAAAATCGACGTAAATTATTGATTTTTCGCATATTTCATGGCGAAAATATCCATTTTCATTTGCTTAAATTAACATCGAAAAATAATTCTCCGGGAATATCCAAGGTGATAAATGTCATTCGTTTTTCAATAAATTAAAAAGCATGATCGGTGTGTAATGAACATTTTCAAATATCATGTTGATAATTCTCTCTCCCTCTCTCCACATTTATCCTTTATTTTCGATCTAAATCCATGATATGACACTACAGGAAACCATTGGAATGGTTCGCGATTTTCACGATGCATTTGGTATTGCCAATGCACCTGAGCCCACAGCCCGCATAGGAGATGAAGCGGTTTTGTTGCGCTACAAACTCATGCGCGAAGAGAATGAGGAATATCTTGAAGCTGCGCAAAATGGAGACATCGTAGAAATTGCCGATGCGCTTGGCGACATGTTGTACATCCTTTGCGGAACGATGCTAACCCACGGTCTTCAGGACAAAATGGCAGCCGTGTTCACCGAAATTCAGCAAAGCAACATGAGCAAACTCGACGAAAAAGGTCTTCCTATTTATCGGGAAGATGGGAAAGTGCTCAAAAGTGCACGGTACGTGAAACCAAATATATCTGCCGTCCTTGAAAGTTGATCTTACCAAAGCGCTCGAGGATGCGCGCACCAGCGCCTGGGCCATGCGCAAACTTAATTTTATGCTTGCCGTTGGCATTCCTTTCAACAGGCCGCATGGAATTCGTGTACACGAGGTGGGAGATGATTCAGTGACCACAACCATTCCGTACAGAAGAAAAAATTTGAACCACATCAAGGGGATTCACGCCTGTGGTCTGGCGACAGCGGCTGAGTTTTGCAGCGGACTTGTACTTCTTCGCCGGTTGGGGTCCAAAAAATACCGGTTGATTATGCAGAAGATTGAGGTGGAATATACCTATCAGGCCAAATCTTCCGCTTTCGCCAAATTTGAACTTTCAGACAGCGTTTTCCAAAATGAAATTTTGAAACCGCTGGAAGAAAATGGTCAGGTTTATTATCAATGCGCCATCCTGGTTCACGATACTGCCGGGAATTTGCTTTGCAAAGCATTTACCAACTGGCAGATTAAACCGTGGGATCAGGTAAAAACCCGCGTAAGCTAAGTTCGCTTTTCCCAAAGATTTAAGACTCTGTTTTAACCAAATACTCCATGAAAAAAAGAGATTATCCTGCGATATATCGGGTGATGCATTGGTCACTGGCTATTTCCATGCTCCTCCTCCTTATCACTATATTTCTGAGACTCACCTGGATGGAAAAAGTTCACGTGGCGGGAATTATAGAGGGCTATCTTTCCGAAAATGAACAAAGCCTGACACAAGATCAGTTGATTGTCCTGGCCAAGAAAATCCGAAAACCCATGTGGGACTGGCATATCTATTTGGGTTATTTCATTACAGGGGTTTATGTAATTCGCCTTTCCCTCCCGTTTTTTGGACACATGAAATTTTCCAATCCCACCCGGAAGGGGTTATCCCGAAAAGTAAAATTCCATTTCTGGACTTATATCATCTTTTATGCCTGCCTGGGTGTTTCCTTATTCACCGGATTGGTGATCGATTTCGGTCCGGCCGAATACAAGAAGTCAATGGAGACCATTCATAAGCTTTCCATCTATTATTTTGTAGCCTTCATCGTTATACATCTTTGTGGCGTCATCTGGGCCGAATTGACAAATCAAAAAGGGATTGTGTCAGGAATTATCAGTGGTGGTCAAAAAAAGGAAGAGGGATAACACTTCATTCACGGGAAGAAATTTCATTTTTTTTATTGGGAAGGCTTTGAGGTCATTTTTGAATAATTACCTTCATGCTTAAGTCTAACCAGGATTGAAAATTGAAAAATTCCCCGCTGTATGATTCCCCACCAATTTACACCGCCATCTCCGGACATTTATTCCGGTAACGTCAGACATCCCGACCTGCTGTGCTTTCAAATTTCTGAACGGCTGATTGCATTATGCCTGTCTAAAAATTATAGATCAAAACGGGTCTATTCTCCCTTTCGCGCTTTCCGATACATGTCATTATCTCAAAGCCTTTTACGACCTTTCAGATCAACCTGAATTTCGCTCAGCTTACTTCGCATACTTTTTTGACCGATCCAATCATCTTATAACCTCCCCCCATGACCGAACTCATTTTTACTGGAAAACTTGTCGATGACACAGCCCAGACAGAACAACTCAATGAACTGACATCCTTCGCGAAAATGGAAGTCTATATGGTTCTCCCATCCACCAGAAGTGATTCAAATATGATTTCTGTACCTGTAAATGATGCAGAGGTTTTTGAGATTGAATACGACAATGGCATTGTTGATTTTCTCGACAGAGAACGCCTTGACGAACTCGCGCGCGATCCATCCTGGCGCGGACTGGAATTAATGTCTGACAGGGCGACCGGCGATCAGAAATACTACCTGAACGACGTCCTTTTTGTCGATAGCCCCGAACGAGGTGTTGGCAATGTGGTACCCAAATTTATCCGTCGGTTTTTTGCTAAAAAGGCTGTGAGTGTCAGTGTGAAAATGATGGCGCAGCGGGTGGATGACAAGAATGTCATAGAGGAAGGTTTGTTTATCTGTTCACGGGATTCTGTCGCCCTTGTGGAAAAAATCAATGCCGGGAAAAAGCTGGAAGACAAACCTTACCTTTTGATGGTTCACGGGTTTGCTTCAAGTATTACCAGTTCTTTCGGCGCCATGAGTGAAATTGGAAATACCGGATGGCATGATATGCAGAAACTTTACGAAGGCCGGATTTTGGGATATAACCACCACTCCTTTACCAAAAGTGCCTTGCAAAATGCCTTTGAACTGCTTGAAGCAATGCCCAAAAATCTCACACTCGATGTATTGTCTTTCTCCCGGGGGGGGCTCGTAGCCGAAATTCTGGTAAAAGCTGCTGAAACTGATTATGACAATCCGGAAGAAGCGAAATTCTGGGAGGATGCCTTTGAAAGGTTTGAAGGCATGCCGGACCAGGATTATTTCAAAAGTCTCCCTGCGCTGATGCGAAAGAAAAATCTGAAAGTCAGAAATTTTGTGCGGAGCGCCTGTCCGGCCGGAGGTACCACCCTGGCTTCAGGCAGACTGGTGACTTACTTCAAGGTGGTGCTCAACGCCATCGGGATGATTCCTGCAGTGAAAGCTTTTCCTCCTTATCTGGCATTCAAGGATTTGATTTTAACGGTGATTCAACAAAAGGATGATCCGAAAACGCTTCCCGGGGTTGAGACCATGACACCAAATTCAAATTATGTCAAAGTCTTAAACGTACTCGGAAGTCAATATCCCATTACCCGCACCCCCTTGCATGTCGTGTCGGGCGATGTGAAATTTGGCAAGCTGCTTCATTCGATGAAGGTCATTTTGTCCGATGCTTTCTTTCTGGGCGATCACGATTTTGTGGTCAATACCATCAGCATGTATCAGGGATTTCGCCGGGCCTTTAGCATAGATGAATCGGGAGTGGTGCAGCCAGGTTTTCACAAATCATTTCACCAAAGCGGGGAGGTATCCCATTTCAATTACCTCCGAAATCCCGGCTCCAGGGAAGCCATTCTGTCAGCCCTCGGTCAGAAGGATGTGGACATGCACTTTGTATGGCACTTTTATGGCCAAAAAGACGAAGTCTACACCTTGCGTGCCCACGATCCAAAACGCCCCACGGTCATATTGTTACCGGGCATCATGGGTTCGCATTTGAAACTCGGCAAAAAGCGCATATGGCTCAACTTTACTGAACTGATGTTTGGAGGCATGGGCAAATTGACACCGGAGTCTACGCAGGTTGCTGCAGATGGAGCCATTGGATTGTTTTACAACAAGATGGTGAATTACCTCTCGCGCTCCCACAATGTTGTCGTTCATGGATTCGATTGGCGCTCCGATATGATGACGTCGGCTGACGAGCTGAAAAAAGTGGTGGAAGATGCCATGAAAAACACCACCGGACCAGTGCGCATTGTGGCACATTCCATGGGTGGGCTACTTACCCACGCGCTGTATTCAAAACACCCCGATATATGGGATCGCATGCGTCAACGTCCGGGTTTTCGCGCCCTTTTTATGGGTACACCTTTCCGCGGCTCGCACGCCATTGTCAACCTTTACCTGAAGCGTCACAGCACTTTCAATCTCCTTCACAAAATTGATGTGCTGAACAACAGCGATGAAATGCTCACCATTGTGAACCGTTTTGTTGGCATGTTGCAATTATTGCCCCGCGAAGAAAAGTTTTTTGAAATGCCCTTCTGGGAACAAATGCGTATCGCATCAGGCAAAGGTGAAGAGTTTACAATTCCGGATGAAGCGTCTTTAAAAGTGGCAAAACAGGTTTTACAGGTATTCAATGCCAAACCCATTGAGGGCAAAGAGCTCATCTACTTGGCAGGTCTTGATCCGGGACTGACGCCCCACAGGGTTGAAGTCAACACACACTTAAAAGCCATCAAGGTATTCGGTACTGTAGAAGGCGATGGGGCCGTGACATGGGCTTCGGGAATCCTTCCCGTTTTTGAAGATCGCGTGTATTACTCGCGCATCACGCACCAATCGCTTTGCAACAAACGCGCAATTTTCGGCGCGGTGCTCGATTTGCTGGAAAAGGGAGAAACGAAAAGCAACGAACTCAGTAAGTTTCCGGTAAAATCGCGCGCAGCGCAACTCGAATACGAAATGCCGGAAATGGCGCCAGTAAGTCTCACCGTAAACAATGCCTACGACCTGCTTGGCCTTGAAGAAGATGATACGGATAGCCAACTGCGCAAGCCGGGACAACCGATCCATGTGAAGATCAATCACGGAGATCTGGGATTTGCCAGTTATCCAGTCATAGTCGGACATTTTGAAGGAAACGATATTCTCGATGCAGAAGCCGCTATCGACAGGCATCTGAATGGGGAGTTGTCCCGACAATTGGAACTCGGTGCTTATCCCGGAAAAATTGGAGACTCACTCGTGGTTTTGAATAATAAAGGATATTTCAAAGGTGCGGTGATAGCGGGTTTGGGATTCAATGATCGACTTACTGAACTCGAGTTGGAAAAAACCCTGACCAAAGCCCTGGTGGAACTGGCTTTACAAGGTGACCGCAACACTTCGGAAAGGTCGCGCGAAACCAGGGTTTATGGGATCTCTCCGCTGCTTGTCGGCAGTTCTTATGGAGGATTGGATGTGACCAGTTCGTTACGTGCCCTGCTGCGCGCCATCATTCGCACCAACGATATGCTGGCGGAGTCGACTTTCAAAGAGCTTCGTCTATTCGTGGTAGTTGAAATCATTGAACTCTATCTCGACAAAGCCATTGACATCAACAGGGCCCTGATCAGAATGGCCAATGAGAGTGAATTCAGGGACAGGATCGTTTCCGAAAAAGTGGTGGTCGATGGAACCGGCGGACATACCCGACTCCTGGACAGCGTGAGGGCATCCTGGTGGCACCGACTGCAGATTGTGGAAGAAGTTAAATATACCCGCATTGCCAGTGACAATGACGAAAACACCGTGAAAGCCCGCGAACAGCGCTACATGAAGTTTGTCTCCCTCTCAGAAAGGGCGCGTGCTGAAGTGGAATCTCACGATCTGGACAAGGCTCTGCTCCACGTCATGCTGGCTCAGTCTGTCGGCCGTACGGACAATGATCCCCTGCTTTCCAAAGCCTTATTTGAGTTGTTGATTCCATATGAATTCAAAGGATTTGTGGACGATATGCGGAACATTACCCTGATTCTGGACGACAAAACGGCTGAATATCCATGGGAAATGCTCAGTCATTCACTCGATCCGAACGATCCGCCCATGGCTACACGCACAGGGTTGATTCGACAATTGCACGATGCATATTACCGCGCCAACGTATTTTATGCCCAGGAACAAAGAGCGCTTGTTATTGGTGATCCCATCTGTTCCGATCCTTTCCGACCGCTCGATTTCGCAAAAGTCGAAGCCCAGGAAGTGATGAAATTGCTGGCCAATGATTTTGGCGCGACCGTGGAACATTCCATCAATGAAGATGCGGCCAGTGTCCTGAAAAAGCTGGTGAAAGATCAGTACAAAATCATCCACCTCGCCGGGCACGGGGCTTTCGATCCGGAAAACGTGACGCGCAGTGGTCTCGTACTCAGTGACAACGTATTTCTCAACCCGACAGTAATTGGCAATCTGAGTTGGGTGCCGGAATTTGTCTTTATCAATTGCTGTCATCTCGGGGCCGTAGAAACAGGTGGATCAAAACAACCGTGGAACAAACTGGCAGCCAATCTGGGAACACAGTATATTAGAATCGGCGTAAAAGCCGTAATCGCAGCCGGATGGGCGGTTGACGACAGGGCTGCGCTCGATTTTGCCAAAGTGTTCTATGCCTCCCTTTTCAATGGCGACGATTTCGGCACTGCCGTCCAAATCGCCAGAGACCACTGTTTCAGGAATTTTCCGCACAGCAATACATGGGGAGCATACCAATGTTATGGCAATCCGCATTACAGGCTGAAAAGAAAGGACAATATCGCAAGGCGCAACGAAAACACGTATGTTCATAAGGCAGAATTGCTCACCCAACTACGCAATATCACTGCGCAGGTGGATTCATACAGTCAGCGCGACCTTGAGCGGCTTTGCGGCCTGATCGACGGGTATCTCGAGCAGGGGTCTCAATGGAATTCGGATTGTGATGTGGTTGAATTGGCTGCACAGGCTTATTTCGAATTGCGCAATTCTGAAAAAGCCATGGAGATGTACCGTGACGTGATTGCTAAAAAACCCCACGAGGTATCCTACCGCTCGCGCAGCAATTACATGAAGTTGCTCATCAACCGATCAGTGCAACTGGTCAGAGCCGGCGGTTGTGATGACACGGAGATCGAAGGTTATATTAATGAAGCAGACCAGCAGGTTCGGCTATTTTTGAAATCCGGAGGCAAAAGCGAAGTGCTCACAGAAATAGGAGGCCATTTCAAGCGATTGGTCAAACTGGCCAAAACAAAAGCCAAAACACTCGAATATTTACTGGAATCGGCACGGTATTACCATGAGGCTTTTGAACTGGGAGAGCGGCAATCGCTTTACGCCCTCACCAACTTCCTCCAGATGGCTGCCCTGTATGACATGAAGAGTGGGGGCAAAACAACAAAAAAATTGCCCTATGAATTTACACCTGCCATTGCCAAAAAATTGGTGGCTCACGGACAGGAATTGCTCACTTCCGTGAAAAATGGGGTGCCCGATTTCTGGACCACGCTCTTCGAGGCGGATTTACTTATAGCCGAAGTTCTGGCCATTCCCACCCTCAAAATTGCCGGTATTGAATCACGGATTCGGGAAGCAGTTGAAATAATAGAAAATACATGGAACAGAAGTGGTTCCTGGCGAAAACTTGAAGTGATCAGAGATCATTATGGTTTCCTGCTGCGCGGTTTGGACAAGGTCAGCTCTTCCGGCAACAGCAGGCAGGCAGCCGTGCACAAGGGATTGCAGCATCTCTGCGAAAAAATTGAAGCTCTGCAATAGTTATTTGGCGGAAGTCGAATAACCAACTATGGCCTGAGGATGCATGGCCAGAGCAGACCTTCCAGTTGGGTGAATTAAAACCACCTTCCGGCAGTCGCTCGCCTCTTGCCTGACCGTAAGCTAAGCGGGGTCGAATGATAATTCTCTCGGCCTCTGGCCTGTAAACATTAAATGAATCTGTCATTCCTTTTCTGTATTTTTTAGTATGGAACACGCTGAATGACAGAAACCTGAGACATTCCTGCCTGGCGGGCTAAAACCACCTTTGCAGGAATGCTTTCCCGTTGTTGATGAATAGCCGGTCGATGATTTCCTCCTGATTGATTTGGTTCATAGGTAGGAGGGACTGGCCGCCGTTTTTCATGTAGTTGTTGGCGTGCATGAGCATGTAGGTTTCGAGGTGGGGGAAATATTCTGACGACCAGAATCCGTTGAGCGGATCGACGATGCCATCGAAGTCTGTTCCCAGCGCCTGAATATCCCATGCAAAAAGTCCGTGGGCGTTGAGCACCTCGGCGATGTGTTGCACCTGCGCCCAAAGCAACCGCGACCTGTAAAACCGCATTTTGCGAACGCTCAACCGCGTGCCTGCATTTTTTAGCTCAGTTTCACTTGCAATGCGGCGTTCATCCACCTGCAAGCCGAATATGCCATGTGATTGAGCTATGCGAACGATTTCGTCATCGTAAAAATTGATATCCGGATTGTAAAACCGATGCGCTGAGCCAGGGATTGTTTCGGCGCCTGATTCGTCCCTCAGACCCGTAACTGCGCCATGGCTGACAATGATTGGGATTGGTACAGTCTTATATTCCGTATCCAACAGGTTGAAGTATGCTTTCCGGCTGGTGCGGCTGAAGTGTTTGATGTCCACATAAATCGGTTTTCCATTTTCGGAAGAAAGCAGTTTGTGAATCACTTTCTTTCCAAGTTCCGTGATGCCGGCATTCAATCCCAAATCCTGGGTCAACACCCGGCTGGTGAGGGCATCCAGACTTTTGGCGTGACCTGCCAGTTCATTGTAAAAGTGGTGGGCAACGGTGACAAAAAATACGCGGTGTTTCCATTTTTTTAGTTCATCGACATGTCTTAAAACCACTTTTTCATCCGCCGGTTGGTCCAGTCCACAATCCAGTACATGCAGGCCTTCAATGGACAGAAACACGCCGATTCTGTTGACGGCTGAATCGTGGTTCAGGGCTTCCAGTTCATCAAATGAATTGATGAGGTGGTAGCTGTATTTTTCCTTGTCGATGGTGTAAACCCGCCCGTCGAGCTGTTTGAGAAAATCGTATTCACGCTCCAGATCCTGCCAGTAACTTTGGTATTTCTGAATGTGGTCAATGCGCATTCTGCCGATTCCGGTGACAAGGTTGGTGACGATGTCAGCCAACTTTCCGGTTTGGCCAAGGGGTTTAAAAAATCCTTTTTCGGGTGGGTAGAGTGAAACGGAGATACATATGGCGCCACCCTTCGCAAGTGTCGTAAAGTCAGCCTGCCGGAATTTGGTCAACCCTGAAATGTAGTTGATCAATTTGTCCGTAACCTTTGGCGGATCGTAGTACCAGATGGAATGTTTTTGTTGGCGGTTGGCGCTGTTTTCCATGGCTGGAAAACTTGTGCCATAGGGCTTCATGGTGGGGTGGCAATGGAAGTCTATGAAGGTTCTTCTTTCGATGTTGTCGCGCATGGGGAGGGTGGTTTTGGTTAGGGTTTTACTGACAAGGTTCGAATTGTCAATGATTAAATGTATGGGAATATATTCAATAGGCAATATGCAATCAGTACTGTCCGGTTAAAGTTGGGAATAAATAAAAAAGAGAGACCGAAACGACCTCCCTTTTCTGATTATTTTTGAGTTACGACACAAAAAAATAGTCATGAGCAAAAGTAAATATTTTACCGGACAGCCGATCTTCAGCCAGCTGCTTTCTTATCTGCCACAAGGAAGGATTAATTCACTTGCAGCTGAACACGATGCCGACAGGTACTATAAAGAGTTCAGAACATATACCCATTTGGTAACGATGCTTTATGGTATTTTTAATCGATGTACAGGCCTGCGTGAAGTAACCACAGGGCTATTGGCCTGGGAGCATCGTATTCAGCATCTAGGCCTTAATTATTATCCCAAAAGAAGCACTATTTCTGATGCGAATGTGAACCGGGCATCAGACGTATTTGAATCAGTCTACTATTGGTTATTCAATAGATATCAGTATTTTTTACCGGACAGCCGAAGTAAAAACGCCTCACGATTTTATATTGTTGATTCCACAACCATCCAGTTGTTTCAAGAAGTTCTTAAGAATGCAGGACGAAAGTCTGTAGATGGTAAAAGAAAAGGAGGAATTAAAGTTCATACCTTAATCAGAAGTGATCAGGATGTTCCTTGTTTAATACGTTATTCCGCAGGCGCAGGCGCCGATAGTCCCTTTTTGAAGGATATTCATTTACCGGAAGGTTCTATTTTGGTATTTGATCGTGGTTATTATGATTACAAACAATACAATCGGTTTTCAACCCAAAAGATTACCTGGGTAACCCGGTTAAGAAAGGATACTGTATATACTGTACTCGATGAAAAAAGCGTTTCGGAAACGGAAAAGTCAAAAGGAGTCATATCAGATCAGGGTGTCGTGCTGGGACATAATTTACACAAGAACAACACGCGTGTGGTGGCTCGCTTAATTAAATTTCAAGACCCTCAAACTAAGGAACAACTTGAGTTTATTACAAACAGTAAGCGATTTAACGCATCCACAATAACGCTGTTTTATAAGAAGCGCTGGCAGATTGAATCACTCTTCAAGCGAATCAAGCAAAATTATCCCTTAAGAAGCTTTCTTGGCGAGAGCGAAAATGCAATCAAAATTCAAATTTGGTGTGCTCTGATTGCAGACCTACTTCTTAAGCTTGTTAAAGCAAAAGCTGGTAAGTCCTGGTCTTTCTCAAACCTCGCCGCGATGGTTAGACTACATCTAATGACCTATATTAATCTTTTCGAGTTCCTGAAAAATCCTGAAAAAGCATTAATCAAAAATCAAAATAAATCCGAACAATTGTACCTGTTTCCAACATAGGGGGCTTAGATCTCCAATTTCAAAACTCATACTCAGATTTTACTCATAGTTCCGAAGTTAAATCATCTGGTTTCAGATTTAACCGGACAGCACTGATATGCAATTGGCAATTTCAAACTGGCAATTACCTCCCTGTGGTCCAGACGGACTCCTTGCAGTAGTCGGTGAGCTCAATCGTTCTTCGGTTGGCAATCAAAAAAAAAGTAATAATCAATGGGCAAATTTGGTGACGGATGGAACTCACGACCGGATGGTGTGTGCGCCTGTGCGAAGGAAGCTATGTGCAAAGGTTAATTTGCAACAATATTAGCTATGAACATTATGAAGAGGCCATGTTGTTAAGGCAAGAAATTCACATTCGAAGTCTGCGGTGATCTCAAAACAAAGAAAGCCGGCAACACCGGCTTTCTTTATGACTAAAATAAATCGAAAATAATCACCTTGTCACCACCAATTTATCTGTAAACAGCTCGTCTCCACAAGTTGCTCTAACTACATAAACGCCTGGAGCAAGGTTACTTATATCCATTTGGTATATCAATTGTCCGCCGGATGATTCCTGAATTAAAGACCTGCCGGACGCATCGAAAATTCCAATCCGATCAATGCCTGTACCTTTCGATTGAAGGGTAATTTCGGAACGGGCAGGGTTGGGGTAGAGCGTGAGTGTAGACGACGTAGCTTTCGCAGATGCAATTTGTTCACGCATTTCCAATTCATGTACGCGATCTGAAATGCGTTGCATGAGCGGTCTTGTTGCAAAGTTTCCCTGATAGGGTTCAGGTGTTGACAGTAGGCAAAAATCCTCCACGTACCCGGTGCTTGCAGGCTCCCCAAATTCCGCCAAGGGGTCGTCAATAATCCGCAATCGGCCATTGGGCCTTAAATGTGCACCTGGTAACAGTCTGATTTGAGTTCGCGCATCAATTCCGTAGTGTTGATTGCCATGCGAAGCAGTCAACGTATTAATTTTCACTTTATCTGCAATTACACTGCTATAGGGACCATCATTTCCGTTGATATAAGCAACCCAATCACCCAAAGTGATTGCGTTGAAGTGAATAGCCTCTGGAGCTGAAAGAACTGAAGCGACGGTAACCACGCCTGACTCTTCAAAACTCGAAACTGTCGGATCATGTTTCCAAACCAAATATGTGAAGGCCTGGGTTACATTGTTCTGTTGATTGCGGGAATTGGTTTGATCGAAAAACATGTCGACCAAGAGTTTCATCTCAATCTTTTCCAACTTCAAGTCCATGTTATTGGAAGAGTAAGCTGCTGCAAATGTCGGATTGCTTGTAGAACCTATCGACGTTGTAATGAGATTGCTTTTGTAAACGCTTCCAAAAGCGTCTCCGGCAGATCTCCAATCAGATTCAACAATCAGCTTATTTTCACACAAACTGTATGGATCTGCGCATGGTCTGAACCAATGGGCTAAAAACATATTAGGACTTTGTATTTCTCTGCTTATTATTTCCAACATGTCATATTTTGTCCCCATACCAGAATAGGTAAAAATGAAGGCCACATCAACGGTTGTTGATTCATGATCAAAGTCGAGCGCAGGATTGAAAGAGAATATTAGAGGCTCTGCGAGCTTTATCGCAGTGTGGTTTGTTGTAATGCTTTCAAAGGCCATTATATTCGAAGGTGGGATGTCAGGCAGGAATATGTCACTGGTGTACAGACAATTCATATCACCGGAGTGAACACACTGATACCAGGATTCGCTAAATTCCTGTTCCATTTGAACTTTGGGCTTCTCTAAAAGCGCAAACTGACCCAGCACTTCATTGTAGGCAGGATAGTTGAAAGGCGTGAGTCCAGGCTGGCCCGAACCATAACTCGAGGGAAATGTGCCCGGCATATAGAACGGTCCCATAACATCAATATACGTGGATCCGATCGTTCCCTTAAATGCCGTTTCTGTGTAAGTGGCAGTCGGAGTTGTCGGTTTTACCGGTTTGTCAAATGTTTTAGGAAGAATTTCCATTGCCGCGAAATCCATTCCCTTGGCCAGCAGCTTCTTGAAATCTTTTGAATCTTCGCTTTTCGGATTACCGCCCACTGAAGGCATATAGAGATTGATTAAAGTCTCACCCGCATCCAAACCTAATCGGATCAGTTGATTTCCCAAGCTGTTGTAATCGTTCATTTCCTGGTCGTATTTATCCAGTTTTGTCTTGTATTGATCAATCATGTCTTCCATACTTCGGTAAATCATGCTTCCAGGCTTGTATTCTGTGGGATTTATTTCACTCAAGTTCATAAAATCGTTCATCGTGTAATTGTTCTCATCAATTTCCTGGGTTGCGCTGATTTCCCTGCCGATCATTTCAATATTCATAGAGTTGAATTGCCAAAATTCGATATCGAACTTACCTTGAGAAATGCATGAGCACGGGTCATAGGCCATTTGGAAATCAGCTACCATCCATTGATTGGACAAGACCGTCTGAAACCTGGGTGAAGTGTTTTCGAATATATTTGTTTGCATGCTTAGCGGCCTATCGTAGTTTTCTATGGCGCGCAAAATACCGGTAAGGTTTCCATTACCACCACTTTGTAGTAGCTTCACTTGCAGATTTTGGTGCTTGATCCTGTTGTCCCACACATTGGCTACCAACCGCATGATGCCCCGATATCGGTTGTAAATGATGATGTAAGGTATGTTATCGGGTTTTGCACTGTAATTGTTGCCCTGAAAAGGACTACCAGTGGCGTGTGGGCCACCTATGGAAGTGCCGTCAGGCAGGTATCCCAGGTTCATCCAAAGCAGCTCCCATCCATCTTCCCAATGATAGTCTCTGTCTGTAATGAAGGCATTAGTTTGAGGCTCCTTCAAATAATTAAACTGGCTTGGCATATCATCACTCATGAAACTAATCATGGGGTAGTACAGTGGACAAGGGTCACCTGGATTTGCCAGCACGATGCTGTTGTCAAATTCCCAATAAGTACAAAGGTCGATTCCAATGGTTTTAAAATCGGCTCCGGCTATTTCACCCCAGTTAAATGCATTAAGGAAGGGATTGATGGTAAAGGGTTGTTCCGGATCTGAAAGATTCACAATATTGTTGAGCAGGAAAGGATCAAGTGGTGCGTTGGGGTTGGTGCTGATGCCGGCAGGAGGGCATGGCTGACCATAGGCGGCTGCAAGTACTGAAACCAATAACATGCATAGGGAATATAGCTTTTTCATGGTCAGTTAATTTTTATTCCGTTAAATTGAAAATCATTGCCCTGTAAAATATACCAGTAATCAAAAATGATTTCGCCGGAATTGTTGACCAGATATATACCACGTGGATCACCGGAGCCAGAACTAGCCCCTCCAACAGACACCTTTTTGTTTGTAGGATAATGTGTGAAATAATCAGCCACCTCCCCGGTATTGTGAAAGTTTACGTACCTGAAATCAACCGTCTCATAAACGCTGTAAGCAGTATCGCCATTCTCATTGATAGGGTATACGGACCATTCGTACTCCTCACTGCCATTGTGCCTGCCCCGAAAGGTACCTATGGAGGCAAATTCAAAATAACTCCCTACAAGTCGGAAGGTCACCGCTACTGAGTCGTGACCGGTGTCATTGGGCTTGCACGGGTCCAGTTCATCATAGGTCACCACATGGCTCACCATAATATTGGAAGGATATGGCTCATTCGCAAAATTGCGCACAAACGAGGCTTCATCGATTATTTGAGATCCCAAATACCAGGTATGCGAAGTGACCTGACCCGGATAAAGTGCGTCAAAGTACAATATGGGAAAATCGGGACCAAACATGGTGTCAGCGAAAAACTGCCAGCCTTCCCAGGTTGAAACCCTGGTGGAAATCGTAAAGTCAGCCTTGTTAATAGGTCCTCCGTGACAAGGATCATAATTCGGGCACTCGACATTTGTCGGATTGTCGCAAAGTGCATCATCATCTTTTTTACAGGCATATACCAGAAGCACCGAGGAGACGATGATCGCTATCGATAAATTGAAGTGATGTTTCATGGCTATTCATTTTTCGATTTCGACACTTCCAGTTGCACTTTCAAAGATTCCACCTCTTTATTTAGGGCGATCAGATACAAGGTCAACTCTTCCACCTTTTCAGTCAAAATTCTTTCAACTTTACCAATCGGAATCCCTGTCTCAGCTATTTGTTCAGCCGTTGGCATGCCAGGTAGATGTTTGTTTTGTTGGATGAATGCTTCGAGTTTTTCCAACGGTATGAGGTCGTATTCTTCATCAAAAACATAATCGGCCCAATCATCCTCAATTTTGACAAAAATCTCTTCGGCAATCGTTGTACCTTTTACATAGAGTGAGTGAGTGCCCACAAAATTTTCCGTGTTTATTCCCACTTTACCAGCAGGTGATAGAGTTAAAGGGATGGTGTTGTTATTACTATTCATAAAGCGAAAGTTCCTGTTATTCGATGTAGTCCAGAGAAACTCAGGTTGGGCACCTCCTGAATATCGAAGTTTCACATGGTTGACTGTCGAATTGTACAATCCGAAAGACTGAAACACCGCAAATCTTTCAGGAGCTGCGGCGGAAAGACCAACATTTAATTTGCCATTTATCTTCGTGTTCCCGCCAATATCAGTATTTCCCATTCGATCAACTTTAAATATTTGTTGAGTTCCTAAACTGGGAAAGCCTTGATCCGTACTGTTCACCAGGAAAGCATTTTCGGGAATCCAGGTAAGTACTCCATCACTCATACCATAAAAAAGATCAATTTTGAAGGCCGTTCCCTGATGCGTATTTTCATTAATATGCAGGCGAGCGGTGGGTTGGCTGTTATTAATACCGATTCCAGCTCCGCCGGTAGTTTCAAATGCACCTCCGCTGGGGGTATAGAGGATATTCTGTGAATTGGCTGCAATACTCATTATCAAGAGCAGAGGCAAACAGGCTAGTGTTTTCATCGTTTGTAAGTTTTGGTTAGGGAAATCAAAATACGGATTATTTTAATCTCGTATATTTTTTTAACAAAATTTATTTTATTTCAAACAATATACATTGTAGTATATCAACTAACTATGCATTTAATCGGATTTAAACATAAACATCCCCTTCGTTTAGGAATACATTCACTCATATAGAATGTATAGAAAAAACAAGGCAATATTTCCATTTTAATAGTCGGCAACATGATCAAAATGAGAAGCCGGGCAGGGTGGTAAAATCAAATTGAATTGGCCTGAAGATGCAACCATCATAATAAACGTGATTGTTTAGATTGTCAGGGCGCAGTATGGGAAGATAGCCTACAGTGAAATTGAGTACTATGCAAAAACCACTTCCAATGAATCTACATGAAGAAGTACTTATATTTGTACTTGATTCAAAACATGCCCAAATTATGATCGCTGCAAATTACACCGAATTCAGACCCGGCCTGAAAAAA
>JBGTLS010000080.1:0-2370 GCA_041744015.1 Cryomorpha sp.
GATTTCGGTTTTTCAATGGAACACCTCTTTATGTCTTTCCGTCAGACCCATCCGCTCCGTATTTTTCTTCACTTAGAGCTTTCCGCTGTCTCTGAATTGCAATGTTGCGGCAATATAATCGACTCGTCCAAATACAACCGATTTTATCTGCGTAAAATATTTTTTCAGCTTGCCAGAATTCAAATCCCCGTCTAATTTCCTTCTCCTATATTTGACCCTTCATTTCGATTTTATTTGTGAATTACTTCCTCGACCCCCAATTCGATCCCCTCACAGGCATTCTCTCCGAAGATGAAAGCAGGCATGCGATAAAATCATTGCGGATCAATGTCGGAGACCACCTGGAAATCGGCAACGGTCGTGGCACGAGGTATCGCTGCGTGGTGCGCACCATTGGCAAGCACCAATTGATTCTCGCTGTAGAAAATCAGGTCGATACGCCAACACCGAAATTCCGGATCGCTATCGCCCTTGCTCCCACCAAAAATGTATCCCGCTTCGAGTGGTTTCTGGAAAAAGCAACCGAAATGGGAGTCGACGATCTCATCGCCCTGGAATCGAAGCGCACCGAAAGAAGCCGCCTGAACGAAGGGCGTTTGGAACGCATCATTCTCTCAGCCGCCAAGCAAAGTCAGCGGAGTTTTTTGCCCATTTTTCACGGAATTGTACCTTTTGGCAAAATAACTTCTGAGAGCAAAAACACACGATTTATCGCGCATTGCGACACCAACTTTGCCCGCACACCGCTGCATGAAATCCTGCCTGCCGCATCGGAAAACATCCTGATGCTGATCGGTCCGGAAGGGGATTTCACCCCGGAGGAAATCGAAACAGCATATGCAGCGGGATTCCAGGGCATCAGCATCGGAAGCAATCGCCTGCGTACGGAAACAGCCGGCGTGTATTGCGCGGCCATGGCCTCCAATTGGAAATAAACCTATTCTTTCGACAAACTTTCTATTACGTGCTCTTCAAACCCCGGCAGCGTGCGGTATGCGAAATCCACTTTCCATTTCGATGGGTATTCAAATCCGGCTTCGAGATAGTGTTTCTGAGCCGGGATGTTGCGACCCAGTGTCGCATCGTTTTCACGAAAGTTGATCACCACCGGCATATCGCGGTGAATGAGAAAATAATCGGGATGGGTGAAATAACCAAGCGGAGTGACATCATAGGGAATGAATCCCGGCACACCGAAAAGTTTAACAGCCCGCTCCTGCCAGGGAACGAGAAAAGCGTTCAACCACTTATCGTTTTCACTGCCTTCCGCCAGAAATCGGATATCCACCTGCCCGAGCAACAGATACTCGCTGCACTGAAATCCGCTCAGCACCACCTTGATGCCCGCATCGAGAATGACGCGAAACGATTCCACGTCTTTTTCAAAATTGAAGTCACCAACGGTGTTTTGTCTTTTTCCCGGCTGAAATTGATATCCGGTGGTGCGGCCTGCGCAGAATACCACTTCGCCAAACTGCGGGATGAGTTCCGGGTGATTTTTAATAACCGTAGCGAGGTTGGTGGCCGGCCCCAGGGCAAGAATATCGAGTTTTTCTTTTTTGAGCGCGGCGGCGAGCGCGATGCTCGCAGGGGTTTCCGTGCCGAGATCGGCAGCCTGAGGAGATCCTTTGTACACAGGTATAGTACGTTCAGGTGCGTACCGACGCAAAATCTCTTCGGTAATTTCCATTCCGTAATCCACCTCAGTGATCAGACTGATACCAACGATTTCCACATTGGGTTGGGCCAGGGTCATGATGAGTGTAACCCCGTCATCCACTTCGCGGGGCGCCCTTTCGGGAAGTCCCATCATAATGTCTGTGTCAAACCAGATGCGGCGTGGCGTTTCAGTTTGTGCGCCGGAATTCAGCGCGGTGATCAGGCAAATTCCCGATACGATCAATGCTTTCATAATTTTATCATTTCGATGGCTTCCAGCGCCAACATGCGTTTGTATTCAATTGAAAAATTGAGCGGCAATTGAGCCACTCCAAAAAAACGGCGTAAGATTTCGGTACCCATAAATCTCCTCGCCAATTTTTCGTCAAAATCCCCATACGATCCTATCCCATCGCTGATCTCATCCAGCGTCCAACCGCAAAAGCGCAGGTGGGCCATAAAAATACCCATGTCAAATTCCGGTGGGCCGGAAAAACAAAATTCAGGGTCAATAATCCGCAAACCGGAGACGGTATTCAGCCAACTCCCGGGAAAGAAATCGCCATGCAAAAGCGCCGGACCCCTGGCGTGAAGATAAATTTCACCCAGCTTGTTCAATCGATCTTTGAGCCAATCGTCCTCATAAATGAGTTCAGTGGCCAAATCGTGCAGGCCGTCCTGAACTCCCAACAGATCAATCCCTTTTCCGAA
>JBGTLS010000081.1:0-6496 GCA_041744015.1 Cryomorpha sp.
ATTAAACCGAGTTGCGAAGCAGCGACCCACACAAAACCTTCATGCCCTTCACCCCTTCATGACCTTCATGTTAAATAAACGAGCTGCGAAGCAGCGACCTACCCCTTCATATTAAACCGAGTTGCGAAGCAGCGACCCACACAAAACCTTCATGCCCTTCACCCCTTCCGGTCCTTCATGTTAAAAAAAACGAGCTGCGCAGCAGCGACCTACCCCTTCATGTTAAACCGAGCTGCGAAGCAGCGACCCTACTCCACCACTACCCTCTTCACCTCTTCCTCCCCATTAAACAAGTACCTCAAAAGATACAAACCCGTTCTCAAACCACTCAAATCAACAACCTTCACCCCATACCCTTTCTCAATTTCCCAAACAAAATCCCTCACCACTTTCCCCTGCGAATCCACAAAGGCAATGTTGAGCCTACCCCCCTCCGGCACCACCACCCCCAGGTGAAGCTCCCCCGAAACAGGATTCGGATACGGATCAATAAACACCGCCCGTTCCCTGTCCAGCCCGATACAGTACCCATTGTTGTCCAATCTTTCCTCGTTGTCCCCCACCCCATTCGGATTGCTCACCACGATACACGTGTACGGCAGCGTCCGCCCCGGAATCACAAAAAACGACGCATCCAGCGGATACGACACCGTGCTTGTGGGCGGTATGACGTGTTCGATTTCCTGCATGATGCGGATGTCCTGCCCTACGGTGACGTCCATATCAAAGGTGCGCACCGGCACATTCCCAAAATTCGTGAGGATGGCCGAGAGGTGGAGCTGACCCGCTGTTTCCGTGTACACGATATCCGCGATGGCCAGGTCGTAGGTGGGGTTCAGCACGGTGAAACTGGCCGTGGCGGCATCATCGCAGCCGACACCGCTCGTGGCGATGAGCGTTACCGTGTAGGTGCCCGTGTCCGGGAAAACCAGTTCCGGCGCCGGGCCCGTGGCCACTTCCACCCCGTTGATCAGCCAGGTGTACGATTCCGCGTTGATCGAGGTATTCGTGGGAACCACCCCAAACGGGGGCGCCGTTTCCGGCAAAATAAGTTCAAAGCCCGCTTCCGGAATTTCGGTGACCGGCACCGTGCCCGTGGCCGACACCGTGCAGCCCGCTTCCGTGATCAGGTCAAAGTCGATCGTGACATTTCCCGAAAGGGCGACCACCACCTCCTCCGTGGCATTTCCATTGGGGATGGAGGCGATGAGATTGCCGTTTTGGTGCAATTCCCAGGTGCGTGCCGCGATCGGGTCGGGTACACCATCGAGGATTTGCGGCTGGGTATTGTCCGTCATCACCACCGCTTCGCCCACGCAGGCCCCCGTGAGGGTTATTTCCGGAAGGGGAGCCGTATAGACTCTGATCGTTTTTGTCACCGCGTCGACGCATCCCGGCAGGCCCCCGTTGTTGCCCGTGGCGGTGAGGGTGGCGCTGTATGTGCCTGGCGCTGCGTACACGTGGCTGGTATTGGGGAAATTGCTGAAAAATCCATCGCCAAACTGCCAGTTGTAAAACACCGGACCCGATACCGACACGTCCACAGCTTCAAAAAAGCCCACGGGCATACCTGTACACACCGCGTCGGCGTTAAAATCGGCTACCGGACTGCCCAGCACCTCGATATTTCGCGAAAGCGTGGCCGTGCAACCCTGTGCCGAAGTGACTTCGAGCACGACGGTATTGGGTCCCACTTCCGTGAAAATGGAAGAACCCACCACGCCCGTGTCGGTGGTGCCATTGCCAAAGGTCCACGTCTGCTGGGAGATGCTTCCCCCGGCCACGGTGCTGAGATCTTCAAAAAACACTTCATTGTCGGAGCAGACCAGGGGCGCCGAAAATCCCACTTCGGGGATGGCATACACGTCGATGGTGTCGCGCACCGTGCCCGTGCACCCATTGTCGAGCGTTACCGTGAGCGATACCGGGTAGGAGCCCGTTTCCGGGAAAATGACAGCCACTTCTGGCTCCGTGCCAGGAGTTTGCCCCGGGCCGAAATTCCACAGCCAATCCACCACCACCGCATCTTCCGGTACCGTGCCGTCGGTAAAAACCACGGGTTCGCCGGCACAGCGGAGTCCGGTGGCAAATTCCGCCACGGGGGCCACCCCGGCGATGTCGATTTCCACCGTGTCGCGGCCCACACACCCGTTTACATTGGTGACTTCCACCCAGTAGGTGCCCGAATTTTGGGGGGTGATGATGGGGTCGGAAGAGCCGGTGGACCAGAGGTAGGATTCCGCTTCCGCAAAACCGGATGAAAGGAGGAGCTCATTGCCGAGGCAGAAGACGGGGTAGTCGATCAGGGCTGCCGTTTCCGGAAAATCATCCACCGTCACCACAATGGGCGCAGTGGTGTAGCTGCATCCCAGCGTGTCGGTGACCGTGAGGCTGTATTCCGCTTCCGCGAAAATTTCAATGGCCGGGGTGGTCTCGGACGTGCTCCAGGCAAAAGTGTAAAAGGCAGGGTCGAGTTGGGTGTCGTAGAGGAAGGTGTCGTTGAGGCAGAGGATAAAGGATTCGAGGTAATTGCCGGGGTAAGCAATGTAAACCGAATCTTCAAAAGTTCTACCAAACAAATCAGTTACAGTTGTTGAATACCATCCGGGACTATTCGCAATTATGGTTTGATTCGTAGACTGGTCCTGCCATAAAAAGGAACTAAACCTTTCGCCCGCATCCAATGTGAACTCACAGAAATTGTCAGTTTTTATAGTGTCATTTTCTGCAAAATCAAGAGGAGCGATGTAATAATTATACCGTTCATTTTCATAAAATTGAACCTCCTCTTCAGAAAGTTCTCTGTCAAAGATGGCCAGTTCAAGTACCTCTCCATTCATGGATAAGCCATCCCTTCCCAGTTGATAATTTCCTGCCAGCCAATCCCTAATTCCGGGAAAAATGGTTGTAACACCAAATGCACGTCCGAATGCTGAGGAAATTGGTTCATTATTTCCTGAACTTACCACTGTCAGCATCGTGTATGCAGATGTGTCTTCACCAAAAGAGATATTTCCGGACAATACCCCATTAAACCGCCCCTCAAATCCATTTGAATTTATATGAATTCCACTGTAATTGGGGCCTTGCGCATCAATAATTCGGGCATAATTTGGAAAAGCATCTACTTTTAACAGGATACTTATGGTTTGAGGCGCAATTGCCGTATTAAGGGTTAAAAAATTGTTGCTGGCATTGAAATCAAGAATTTCCCAATCATTAATCCCTGTGATTAAAGATGGCCGTTTAAGAGCGGTCCCTTGTTCAAACAATACAGCCTGGTTCAAAATATCCCGCCAGGACACTACCTTACCGGCATTGGTTGTGACCAATGTATCAGATCGAAAAAAATGAGCCAATCCAGCACATGAAGGACTGTAGAACCCAGTAGTTATATCATCATTTGAAATAATTACCTGCTTTTCAATATTCCCTGAACAACCATTTGCCGTTACAATTTCCAGTCCCACAGTTTCCGATCCAGATGTAGAAAAGAAATATGAGGCGCTCAGGCTATTTTGGATAGACCCATCCGGAAAAGTCCAGATGACTTCGTTAATTGCTGAGTTGTCAGGTATATCAACGATTGCGTCAAAATCAACTTCCGACTGATCACAGATCACATCGGGTAAAGAAAAATTTAAAATGGGTGTAGCAAAAATGTTCACAACACTGTCACGAATACCCAGACAACCGGATAACATTTCAACTGTAAGGCTCACCAAATGATCGCCATAATCCTCAAAAACGAAAGAGATATCCGGCGTATTGATCACTGTTCCATCTATTTCCCACTGATAGGAGGATACTAAATCCGGATCAACGTTGACCTCACTTGTAAATTGAACCGGCTCTCCCTGACACAAAATTGAATGTGTAATGCCAACAACAGGCGCCTCTCCGGCAATAAAAATTTCAGTAGTGTCCTGACCAATACAACCATTCAGGTTCTCGACTTCTACCCAATACAATCCACTTGCCTGGGGTTGGATAAAACTTTCTACAGAACCTGTAGACCATAGAATCGATTCTACGGATTCTGAAAATCCACCAACAGAAATGGCGTTGCCCGTACAGAAAACTTCAGGTTCAATAATCTGTACCAAAGATTCAAAGTTATCGATGTCAACAATAATTGGATCAGAGGTATATTCACAACCCTGATTATCTGTTACTGTCACAAAATAAGATCCCGCTTCAGAAATCGCAATGGTTGGTGAGGTAACCCCCGTACTCCATTCAAATGTATAATCAGCAGGATTCAGACCAGTATCGTATATAACTGTTTCATTTCCACATAACTGTAAAGAACCCAAATAATTGCCAGGATATGCAATGTATACGGAATCTTCAAAAGTTCTACCAAACAAATCAGTTACAGTGACTGAATACCAACCCGGACTATTCGCAATGAACGTTTGATTCGTCGACTGGTCCTGCCATAAAAAGGAACTAAACCGTTCTCCGGCATCAAGGGTTACAGAGCAAAAATTTTCCGTGGAAATGGTATCATTTTCCGATAATTCCAGTGGCGCAACGTAATAATTATACCGTTCATTTTCATAAACTATAACCTGTCCTTCGGATAGATCTGAATTAAAGACCGACAGCTCCAATACTTCACCATTCATTGACAGACCATTTCTGCCAAGTTGATAATTACCGGCCAGCCAATTACGTATTCCAGGAAAAACAGCGGTGATTCCAAAAGCCCTGCCTATTGGTGGAGTGGAAACATTGCTTCCGGAACTTACCACCGTTATCATTGTGTATGTGGGAACATTGTCTCCAAAAGAAATGTTTCCAGAAGCAACGCCATTAAATCGTCCCTCAAATCCATTAGAATTGATGTGAATACCGCTATAATTTGCACCCTGAGCATCTATAATGCGGGCATAATTCGGAAAGGCATCGACTTTCAACAAGATGCAAATGGTTTGAGGTGTTATGGATGAATTGAGCGTCAGAAAGTTATTACCTGCATTGAAATCCAGTATTTGCCAATCATTTATTCCAGTAGCCCAGGATGGACGTCTGTTAGCAGTTGGCTGTTCAAAGATTATTGCTTGATTCAGAATATCTCTCCAGGAAACAACCAAACCAGCATTTGTCGTTACCAGGGTATCTGAACGGAAAAAATGGTTAGGCGGCGGCGGTGCTGTCTGCGTATAAACAGGCTCCGAAATGAACAATCCAGAAAACATTAACAGGCAAAACCAAATAGTTAGGGTCCTCTCTGTTGAGATTGTCAAATTCGGGGTGCCCCTATAGAAAAAATTTCCTTTCATTTGACCAAAATACGAAGACTAATGGGTTTCGGTTGTCCGATTCTGTTTCTTAATTATAACAGGCCACATTTAACGGCACAAAGTCTCAAGGCAATCCTGGATATCACACCTGAGAAATTATATATTTCGTGTGATGGACCCAAAGATAATTCCATTGACCAACAAAAAACGAAGGAAGTCCGAAATCTTTTCCAAGCATTGCCGAAGCAGATTGAAGTCATGTTCAACTTTTCTGATACCAATTTAGGCTGTAAAGTTGGGGTAAGTCAAGGGATTAATTGGTTTTTCGAAAATGAAGAATATGGAATCATTATCGAAGATGATGTCATCCCAATTCCGGACTTCTTCTTCTATGCTGAAAAAATGCTTCAAAAGTTTCACGGGGATGAGCGTATCATGCATATCAATGGATGCAATTTCGTAGCCAATGTAATGAAGTCTAAAGACAAACCTATCTTTTTCTCTGTGCTGCCATTTGTTTGGGGCTGGGCAACATGGAAGAGAGCATGGACGAGCTATTCAGTCGATATGGAAGGTTATAACGCTGAAATAAACTATCGATATGTCCGGAATGAAATCATAGAGCAGTATTTTAAAGCTCAATTTGAAAAAACGTTTTTGGGTAAAATCGATACCTGGGATTATCAATGGATATATACTATCTGGAAAAATGGAGGACTCTGCATTACCCCAAAAACACACATGATAACGAATATTGGCTTTGGTTTGGATGCAACCCATACATCGCAAGCACCCGCATCATTATCAAACCTAAAACCCATTGCGCTTTCCTTGAAAGACATGAATTATAATCCTTCAGAAATAGACCATCGATTAGATAAGCGTCTCTTTGTGCATCATTTCGTTTCTCGTGTGCAGCCTAGTCGAAAGATAAAAGATAAACTTAAACGCTTTATAGGCATGGTTAAAAGAAAATAAAATGGCATTACTAAAAAGGATTTATCATAAGTTCCTTCAACTGGCAGGGCTTAATATTATCCCGAAACCTCGTTGGCACTCTATCCAATCAGGTCCTGCAAAAGGGATAAAGCTCTTTATCGCGGCTTCCCAATTTCATGGTTGGAAACAAATGATTGACGGTGAATTTGATCACTTTTGGTATGAGAAATTAAAATCTCTGGAAAAGCGACCCCGTGTTTTATTTGATATAGGATCTCATTTTGGGTATCACGCACTGGCATTGAAAA
>JBGTLS010000082.1:0-3093 GCA_041744015.1 Cryomorpha sp.
ACCATGTAAATGCCTGGTTTCAATTGGATCGTCTCAATCGTGTTTACCGCGCCGGGTATTAATTTGGCCGAATGCATTTCTTTGCCGGTAAGGTCAAACAAACGTATTGTGCCAGCATGGTTTGCAGGCGTTTTTAACATGAGTTGATCCTGAAATGGATTGGGATAAACCTGGATTTGATCCCGGACTGAATTTTCCCGGGTGCTCACTGTGCCGTATTCAAATGGTTCAGATAAAACAGTACAACCATTTGGATCAACTACCGATACGGTATAGCTTCCAGCGACATCTGGCGAATAATTTTGTGTTATGGCACCTTCGATCTCTTCACCATTCAGGTACCATTGTGGAGCTACTCCTGAAGAACTGCTCAACACATCTGTACCTTCCACAGTTTCCAATGTGATTTCGGGTGGGCTAGTCTGGTAATGTTGAAAATCAGGCCCCAGCCCTGATGACATCCAGTAATCCGGACATGTAGGGTAGGAAGCTTCCAAGGTATAATACCCGGGTTCAGTGACCCAGTATTGGGCTGAATTGGCTCCTTCGATAGGTTCAAAATCTTTGAACCACTGGAAGGTTGTCGGGCCGTTAAATGCATTTTCAATCAGGCTGCTGTCGCCGGGGCAAAAGGTGGTGTTGGACTCATGCGATATTGCGATCGGTGCGAAAATCCAGCTGTCCCAAACCACTGTAGATGAAGGGGTGGTACATTCTGCATCGTCTACTTCTACATACCAGTAACTAACGGCCCATTCTGAAGCATTTAATACAATCGTATTGCCACCTGTTTCGAAAAGCGTCCCATCTTCATTTGAATTTGAAAAGTTGTAATACCAACTGTAATTTTCAAATCCTTCAGTCGCCATGAGGGTGAGTACATCGCCCGGACAGTATACATCCTCAATTTCAGAAATGATTTCCACGCATTGGGCGTTGAGGTTTCCAGCCAGAAAGAGAGTGATAAATGAAATCAATAGAAAGTAACGTTTTAACATAAGTGCGTTTTTGAAAGTTAGTTTGCCCTGAATAAAGTTCGGACAATATAGTGACGCATATATGCGCAAATCGTTACACTTATTATGTAATTTTAAGAAATCTGAATGGTCGCTGTTGGTGCCTTATGCAGGCAATAAAATGTATACCAAGGAATTGAAAGCTTGCAAATCTTCTGTTATTGCAATGTGAAATTTAGCGTTAACAGGTATTGACTATGTACTCATATTGATATTGCTCACTACTCAAGACGCACTACAATTTATTATTCCCGATCCGGGATTTTTACAAAAAAGCCGACCTTGAGCCATAATCGTTGACGCAGGCCGCCGTCGAGAAAATCGTCGGTGCGGTAATCGAGACCGGCTTCCAGTTTCTGGTTTTTGGTAAAGTTGTGTCCAAGGGAGCACACCAATCTGTTTTCTATTTTGAGATCGCCACCCTGGGTTCCAAAAATGGGTTCATTGGATGCGATCACATAATATTCTCCAGGATCGATCCGGTTTCCCGAAAGGGGAAACTCCGCTACCAACCGATACCGTAGACGAAATTCGGGGGAATCGGTCGGGGAAAAGGTCTGATCGGTGCGGACCCGGTGCCCCATCCGGTAGATGGTTTTGCGCTGTACCAGAGAGATTTGTTGGATGGACCGGTGGTTGTTGTCACCGTCACCATCCCACCGGTATTGGTATCCACCAGCGATGGAGATAAACGGGTTGAGCGATGTGCCCACAAAGCCCTGGAAGTCGGTGCGGTCGTGGTAGTACCCCCAATCGGCTTCGGTTTCGCTCGAGTTGGTGACCATGCCGTGCTGGGATTCAATTTTTGCGGTGAGCTCGAGGTTTTCAAGCGGGGAGAAGGTGAGCTGGGCTTCCGGGAAAAATCCGGATGAACTCACCCGTTGTGCCTGAGCCAATTGAAAAATGGCCAGCATGGCCAGGCACAATATCCAGCGCATCAATAATTCAGATTGTCTGTGGGGCGTTGCACTATTTTTCGCTGCTCTATCAGCGCGCCTTGATCGTCAAAAAGCCCTTCCCACACGTGTTTTCCTTCTTCGTTGACGCCGTAATATTCCAATTCATATCGGATGGTGATGTCTTCAAATTCATCTTCATCCATCAGGTCTTCGAGATCGTCTGGCGAGCCGGTGTACTGCAACTGAATTTTTTCGATCCGTTTCCGGGAAAATGTTTTTTCGAAATATTTGTTCAATGCTGTTTGTACATTTTCCGGAAGGTCGTCCCATTGCTGCACAATTTCGATGTCTTCGATGATTCCTTTCCTGTCGAATTCCACACTGTAAAACTGCTTCTCCCAGTTAAATTTTGCTTCATAGCTCAACTTTCCGGATGATTGTTCCTCGTACCACTGGACTTTCTTTTCGCCTTCAAAGGCGTCATCCAACCATTTTACGGCTGGTTTTGGCACTTCATCTACTCCGATCCTGCGCTCGCGCTCTATCTTGTCCTGAGCGGATACCGTAATGCAACTGAGTACCAATCCGAGTATGATGAATATTTGTTTTTTCATGTCAAAGTATTCTACTACAAAGGAATGGTTTTCCCAATTTAGGGTCTTGTTTTAAGGTGGAAATTTTAATTTTTTTGGATTTTTCCAGTAGATTCTCATTCATTGGGTATCGGCTCACTACCCACTATTCAAGACTCACTACCAAAATTAGCACGCGACAAATTGCTAAAAATATTAGCTTTTTATCATGCTTTGCACCCACTCATATTATTCGTTTCGGTACGGGATTTTATCGCCCGAAGAAGTGCTGGAACAGGCTCTGGCCAACGATTACGACGTGGTGGCACTGGCTGATATCAACAGCACTTCGGCGGCCCTGCACTTCGTGCGCATCGCGCAGAAGAAAGGGGTGAAGCCGGTGATTGGCATCGACTTCCGAAACGGGGCGCAACCCTGTTTTCTGGCTTTGGCCAAAAACAACGAAGGCTTTTGCGAAATCAATACCTATCTCTCCCAGTTTCTCCACAGCGGTGAAGAGATGCCGGCGGAAGCCCCGCCTTTTGCGCACGTGGTGGTGATCTACCCCTTCCCGTCATTTGCCGAAAGGCCACACCATACCCTGCG
>JBGTLS010000083.1:0-1503 GCA_041744015.1 Cryomorpha sp.
CATATGCGGCGGCGGCAATCCAAAGCGCTTCTTCAATGCGTCGCTCCATAGATACATCTTCAGTAATGCAGAGCAAATAAGATGCATCTGGTGCCGTGCCGATCATCACACCTTCCATATCAGCGGCCATGGTGCTGAGCACCTGTGAGCCATGTGTACTCAGTCCGTAAACTTCGGTGGTATTGTTCACAAAATCATACGTGCCAATGATCCTGTCGCTGTTGTATAGCGAACTCATCACGGCTGCGTTGGGCAGGTTTATAAATCCGGCATCAAACACCCCGATCCACATGCCTTCGCCACGAAAACCATCTGCATGAAGTTGCAATCCATTGAGCATTTGAATTTGATTTAATGCAAGTCCGTAGTCTTCATCACTTTTAGGTGTGAAAACATCCTGCACTTCGGCTTCAAGATCATCATCTCCGGTGATCACCGGGCTGCCTTCCAGCGCTTCCACAAAAACCAGATTTTCTATGCCATCTATCACTGCTGGATCTGTAGTTTCAATCAGAATGGCATTCATCCATTTCAGATGGGCTTGCACCGATACATCACCCAGATCAAGTACAGCCTGCACATAGGAAGGGTCCACGGGAAGATCGCGCAAGTCTACGGGGATTCCCTGAGCAAACCGGCGGTCGATGGCTTTCTCCGAAAGGTATTGATCCGGTTCATCAGTTGTGAAAGGCGTATTATCCTTATCGGAAAAATATACGATATATCGGTCTTCAGCTACCTGCGCCTGCAGGCCAGCTGTGAAAAACAAAAAAATAATCAGGAGTAAAAATCTATTCAGTTCCATAAGCTATTATTTCCCATCTAAACTCCACACCCTGTCGAATGTTTGCCGCAATGGGATTATTTGTATAGTTAAGCTGCGTATCGAGATCCCGGTAATACCTGTATACCAGGCCAATATTCTCCGCGTAAATCTCATATGCCAATTCGTCTTCAACAAAATTTTGGTTTTCGCGCTGCAATATGCGCACTGTTCGTGCAAAGTCCATGCCTTCATACGTTCGGGCTGCATAAATACTGTCGAACTGATAAGTCCAGGTTTCCAGCTCATTCAGTGCATTTCCATCCCAAGTGGTCGCGGCTGCTACCGGAAATCCCATTTTGATATACCGGATATTCTCTTCCACCTTTTGCACATTGCGATTGGTGTTTTTGATAAACCACACATCACGCAGCTCCCAGGGATCAGATTCTTCATTCTTTTTGTACCGCTCAAGACGCAGCGCTTGTTCACCCGCCGCATCCATAAATTCCGATTCGATCAGCTCGCGGATATAATATCTGGTGGTATCGTGGGTACCGGCAATGGTAGGATCGGGCTGATCGTGAAAAATGGAATCCGCTCGGTAATCGATATATGTGCCCACCACAGTCGGATAAAAAGCCTTGCCCAGTTCAGGTTGTGGCGTATCACCATCGTCCTGCACACAAGAGAAAAGAAATATGGAACTCAGAAGCAAAAGAGTACGGGTTTTCATGGCC
>JBGTLS010000084.1:0-7374 GCA_041744015.1 Cryomorpha sp.
ATTATCGCTTCATCTAAAAGAAATGAAAATGAAAAAATCTAAAGTAAAAATATTTCTGTTGGCGATGTTAATTCTCGTAATCGGTATTCTTGTCGGAAGGTTTATTCAACCATCAAACCATCAAACCATCGTATCATCAGACCATCAAGTTTACACTTGTTCTATGCACCCACAAATTAGGCAAAATGAGCCGGGTAAATGTCCTCTTTGCGGAATGGATTTAATTCCCTTAGCTCAAAAATCTGAAAATGGAGAAACCAATCCTTTTATTCATACAATGTCACCCGAAGCCATTGCATTGGCCAATGTACAAACCCAAAAGGTAAAATTCGTTTCACCCGAACACGAAATTTCTCTTACGGGAAAAGTTGCTGTGAACGAACAAAAACGAGCAGTAATTACCGCAAACTATTCGGGTAGGATTGAGAAACTTTTTATTGATTTCACTGGGCAATCAGTACGCACAGGTCAAAAGTTAGCATCCATTTATTCCCCGGAACTGGTAACTGCACAAAAAGAATTAATCGAAGCCTCAAAATTTAAAGAGATTAATCCTGCTCTTTACAATGCATCAAAGGAAAAATTACGGTTATGGCAAATTAATGAAAAACAAATCAGTGAAATTGAAAATGGCGGAGTGGTTTTAACTGAATTCGATGTCTATACTGACCGATCAGGCATTGTAATAAGCAGGGATATTGCAAAAGGCGATTATGTAAACAAAGGAACTGTGCTATTTGAAATTGCAGACCTAAACAACGTTTGGATTTTCTTAGATGCTTATGAAAGTGATTTACCATTTATGCAAATCGGACAGAAAATCACAATTACCATTGCATCCATTCCGGGAAAAGAGTTCACAACTTCCATTTCTTTTATTGATCCATTAATCAATCCACAAACGAGAACTGCAGCAGTAAGGGCAGAATTAAACAACCCCCAACAAATTCTCAAACCCGAGATGTTTGTGAAGGGTAAAATCAAAGCGAGTTTGTCTGTCAGTGGAAAATCTATCGCAATTCCAAAAACATCACTTCTTTGGACAGGAAAACGCTCTGTTGTGTATGTGAAAGTTCCCGAATCAGAATTTCCTGCATTCGAAATGAGAGAAATAACTTTAGGAGCTTCTTTGGGTGAATACTACATTGTGGAAAGTGGATTAACTGAAGGCGAAGAGATTGTTACAAATGGCGTATTCGCTATTGACGGAGCAGCACAGTTAAGTGGCTACTACAGTATGATGAACCGGGCAGTTGACAATACAGTTGCTGTCCCGGAGAAGTTTACCGCACAACTATCGGATTTTGTAAACCAATATTTTGAGCTTAAGAACAGTTTGGTTAAAAGTGATTTTCAACTGACACAATCTAACGCCAAAAAACTTGAATCCGTACTTAATGAAATTGATATGAAGCTGCTGGATGAAGAAGCTCATATGGTTTGGATGGAGCATTATTCAAAGCTTAAAAGGAACATTGAAGAGCTACAATCAACTGTAGACATCGAAAAACAACGAGATAAATTTTCAGCACTTTCAAACCAAATCATTGAAACGGTCGAAACTTTCGGGCTAAAAACAGAGTCGGTGTTTGTAGCATTTTGCCCAATGGCATTGGATGACAAAGGAGCATATTGGCTAAGTGAAATTGAAGAAATCAACAATCCTTATTTTGGGGACAAAATGCTCAGATGTGGAGAAGTTAAAAAGACAATCAAAATTAAAGAAAATCTTAAACCAAAAGCCAATCACACAGTGGGGCATCAGCATTAAGATAACCTATTTGGAAGCGCAAGCCAAAACACAGTCCAGTACTTTTCAAATACTGTCCATTGATGTGGGAAGATATTCCCCTTTCCAAACGGCTCAGCGCCTGAAAATCATGCAAATCGCAAAAAAACCTATAGCTGGCGATTTATACTTCAGGTAAAAGGGAAAAAATTACGCTGATTTCTACAAATTTATCAGCCAATGAAAATAACGATACTACCCTCCTTTCATAATTGTCGGCTACTAACTACCTTCAGCGCGAAAGCTTGACAACAATGAAGCAAATACCACGGACTGTGCGTATATGTGCCTGGTAAATCCGGGAAATAACCGAAACGGGGGCAACTTGAATGCGACACTTACTTAAATGGAAAGCAGAAAAATAGAATTAGAAAACAAACTCGTTGGACTTGGACTGTTCACTGCAATTTCGGCTTCTCTTTGCTGTATCACACCCGTTCTGGCTATGTTGGCTGGTACAAGCGGACTGGCTTTGACTTTTTCGTGGCTCGATCCACTGAGACCGTATCTGATTGGAACTACAGTTTTGGTACTTGGGTTTGCCTGGTATCAAAAGTTGAAACCACAAAAAGAAATTGATTGCAACTGCGACACGCAAGTAATGACACCTTTTATTCAATCAAAGAAATTTTTGAGCATTGTCACCGCTTTTACCGCCCTGATGCTGGCTTTTCCGGTGTATTCACACCTTTTTTATCCAAACGCTGAAGTTCGCAGTACGGTATCAGACCCATCAAACATTCAGACTGCAACATTCGAAATAAGTGGCATGACATGCACGGGTTGTGAAAATCACATCATTCACGAAGTGAACAAACTGAATGGAATATTAAATACCACGGTTTCATACGAAGCCGGAAATGCAACTATAGCATACGACAAGACCAAAACGGACATAATTGAAATTGAACAGGCCATTTTGCAAACAGGATATTCTGTAACCGAAAAGAAAGAATTGCGATGAACTTCATACTGCTATCAACAATCACTTGTCCTCACTGCAGTTTTATGAAAGAAGAATCCATGCCTACAAACGCTTGTTCATACTTTTACACCTGCGAAAACTGTAAGACTTTATTAAAACCCTTCAAAGGAGATTGCTGTGTATATTGCAGTTATGGGACCGTAAAATGTCCACCTGTTCAGGCAGGGACAAATTGTTGCTAATGGCAGTAAATTAATGACCAAAATAGCGAATTCCGGATACTCCAGAATCCATAAAATCCGAATAGCTGGCACCTCCTTAACGCCAATGAAATGGGAATTGGTGTAGGGTAGATGTGGGCGTATTGACAACCATAAACCATGAAAAGATGATCACGGACGAATTTTTTTTACCAATTCGGATGAATGCAATCAGGACCACCTGTGAACTATTAGAATTCCGTCACTCAACAGCGGGATTCAGTGGCTGAAATGTGCTCTACGACTGTAAGTAAATCAGATTCTCGTTTAAAATCTTATGACAAAATTTTTTAAATTAGCATGTGATCAATCAGCCATTTCAATCGACGAATGTAGCTTTTTTTTCGACCAAAGGTCAAAAAAGAGATCCAGCTATTGACTTTACCGAAATTGCACCCGATCTTTGTGCCGGGTTTAGTAATTAATAATAACAAAATTAAACAAGCATGATTAAATTTCGACGCATACCAGTGGCCTTTACACTTTCAGCATTTCTCCTGGCCGGAGGGGTTTATGCTCAGGAGGGCGCAAACCAACCATGTTATCCTGCGGAAGTAATCAATTTTAGTCAGGGGTTAAAAACCAATGGCCAGCCGGTTGAAGCTAATCGTTCAGATTCTACCAGGGCTCTGGGTCAACCGGATGCGAGCAATGCAGCCGGTGGCTTTGTTTCGCTCGGTGTGGCAGGATCTATTACATTGTCTTTTGACGGAGTCGTGCTCGACCAACCTGGAATTGATCTCATCGTGTATGAAACTTCATTTTCCGGAGACAATTGTGGAAGAAGTGATGACGAATTTGCAGACATTGAGCTTTCCGAGGATGGAATTACCTTTGTTTTTGCTACAACCATTTGTCGTGATGGCTATCTGGATATGGCGGATTACGGACTTACCAAAGTAAGCCAGATTCGTATCACCAGTGCGGCTCAAACCTCGACTCCTGATGGATACGATGTTGACGGGGTGGTAGCAATTAATGGTTGCTCTCCTGATTTTGGCATTGAAGATCCTTGCTACAGTTCATCGGTATTGGATTACATACCCGGGCTCACAGATCAGGGACAACCCATCACCAATCCTTTGCGTTTGGATCCGGAAAAGGCCCTCGGCGCACCACAGTTGGATGATACTTATAATTTTGTTTCCCTCGGATATGGTGGCTACCTTATCGTAGGCTTCAGCGGCGCTGGTGCTATCAATGGCCCCGGTGATGATATATTGATCGCTGAAACGACTTTTGGCAACAATACATTCGCTTCTTATCCGGAAAGAGCGAACATTTATGTTTCTCAAAATGACCAGGACTATTTTCTTATTGGAGAGTCGTTTACCAACAGCGCATCCTCTTTTGACATCGATGCAGCCGGTCAGGGTTTTACCTACATCACTTCCGTGAAAATTGTGGATACCACGCCAATCGGTTCAGTATCTGAAGATGGATATGACGTGGATGGCGTAGTAGCACTTCATGGCTGTCAGGATCCAGATCCTGAAATCATCACATGCGAAGGCGTATTCCGCACACAGACACAAGGAGGATGGGGACAACCAGCCAATGGAAATAACAACGGTGCATACCGCGATGCCAATTTCGCCACAGCATTTCCCGGCGGTCTTACCATCGGTTGCGCAGAAGGATTTACCCTTTCACTTACCTCTGCTACAGCGGTAAGAAATTTCCTTCCAAGTGGCGGGCCGTCAATAGTTTTCAATTCGAATCTTATTGACCCGACAGGGAATAAAGGTGCCTTCACAGGAAATCTTACTGCATTGGCAATTAGTGTTGGCTTCGACAATTATGATCCCAACTTTGCTCCCAATTCAGACTATGCATTGGAAGACCTTTTCATTCAGCAAGGCACATTCGCGGGAATGACCGTGGGAGAAATTCTTGCCATTGCCAATGAAGTAATCGGTGGCTGCAGCGATGCCTACACCCCGAACCAACTCAACCCCATCGTAAACGCTATTAACAATGCTTACGTTGATGGCAATGACGGTAACAACGGATTACTTGGTTGCGATGCCCCTGAAAGCGCTATATCAATAAGAACACACGACGTAACTATTGGTATTTCACCCAACCCAAGTGCCGGTAATGTTACAGTCTCTTATGAAGTTATAGCTGATGGGCGTTCATCAGTGGAAATAATGGATTTGAATGGTCGTGTTGTAGCCAACTTCAACAGCCAGGATGTCAATGCAGGTCAGGTTTACCGTTTTGACTTCCACGGTGAGCATTTGCCCAATGGAATTTATATTGTTAAATTATCCGGAGCCGGATTTGTGGCAACGGAAAAAATCATGATTGCGAAATAATCTTTCGGGTTCAACAATTAAGGAAGGCAGATGCTTGCGCATCTGCCTTTTTCATTCATAAATATTTTGCCCTGATGAATATAAAGAGCCCAAAGTTAAGCTCAGGTTATTCTCCAGGTTTCACACATCCATTTTTTCCAGCACCAGAGATTTAGAGTCAGTTATGTGCCCCGACGCCGTGTATTACGCCACCAGAACTCCCGTATTGAAAGAGAGCGTAGTACGCAGGGTGAAGTTGGCTATTGAAATTGGCGGGGAATTGTGACAACTGAGCGCATCCCTCCCGGCCATGAAGTGTTCTCACAACAGAAGGGCGTAAAACTGAGATGCGGAATTTGAGTAACTATACTACCATACAAAATAACAAACCCTCGATATTCCAGAATCCATAAAAGAGCAAAATTCCAGGCGAGCAGGCAACTTCAGAAAATCTGGATGGTAAAATTATTCCGGGACAACGAATGATCAGGCATATATAAAGCAGTAATGATTATGGAGAAAGTGTGAATTTCGGAATGGAGATAAATTCTATATTTGGCCGTCACGTATCCCACTAAGGAATAATGGGCCAAACAATGAAAAAACAATTTATATTTTTAATCGGAATTGGAATTTTAAACTTTTTTTTGTTTGTTGGAGTGTTCAAACTTCTCCAAAATGAAGAAGTCTACCTCAATACTCTTGGACCAGTTTCGGAAAACTATGAAAGAACCGGGAGTTGGAGTGATTATCAAATTATAAGGACGAAAAAACCATTCCTTCCAATAGAAAATGAAAACTTCGAGCGGTGGGATGCAGCCATTTACAAGTGTATCAGTAAACGTATGTATACCCCGGAACACGCCTGTTTCGGTAATGTAAGAGCAGCATTTTTTCCATTGTTCCCTGTTCTCTGGAAGGTCACCAATAGTTCTGCCATTGGCATTTCAATGATCAATTACTTTTTATTTATTGCATCGATCGCAGGGCTGATTTTATTCATCCTACGCGCTTCATTGCCGGATAAAATGATCTTCTTCTCCCTGTTGATTACGCTTCCTTCTGTGATCATTTTTTACATCCCTTACACGGAGGCTTTATTTCTCTTCACATTTGCCCTGGCTGCAATTGGTTTAATGAAGCGGAAATATTGGATTTTCTTCGCAGGTTGTTTTCTCATGGCCACGGTAAGACCGGCTACCATTTTTGTCTTATTTGCAATTGCCCTTACTGAAATTCTCATTCTCTTTATAAAAAAGGACTATCGTTCATTTACAAAAGAAATGATTTTAAAATCCGCACCTTTTATTTCAGGATATTTCTGTGCCATATTTATTCAATACCTCTATTCCGGCACGTGGTCTGCGATGATAAATGCACAGAAAAACTGGGCGGGAGGCTTTCAGTCGATTGTGGGAATTTCAGACTGGTCTGTTGAAGGATTCGGGCTTTCTTCTTTTTCAATTTTCTTTGTATGCCTTCCTGTGGTCGTTTACCCCATATATCTGCTTGTTCAATGGAAGAAAAAACCCACGAAAGACACCGTTCTCCGAATCCCCAATTACAACATTCAATATTTATTGTCTGTCTCTGTATTTTACCTCATTGGCATATTCATATTCACACTTCTGACTTCAGGAGGAAATTTGCATAGTTTTTTCCGGTTTACTTTAACCTCTCCTATGTTTTATATTGTTGTTTTGGTTTTTCTTAATTATCTGTTTAAGAATTCTGTTAGAACTCCTCTTTTGGTATATGGTCTTATTTCCGTTTTACTATTTCTGTTTCTCAATTCGGTTGAATACGGCCCCGACAGAATAAATTTTTCTTTTCTTGGTCTTTATATCTTCATTTTCACAGGATTGTTTCTGATTGTAAATAAGATATTATCTCAACCTGTAAAAATCACCATCGCCCTGGTATTGGTTTTGTCCAGCACTGTATGGAATGCGTATTTGTTAAACGCATTTTTCAGCAATGGCTGGATTTTTACATGACGTTAACATGTGAAACACCGAAAGGCTGGATTTCAAGAAAAAAGACCATATTCTGCAGTAAAATAAACTGCACCGATGGAGGAATATTCTGGATGAACCTGTA
>JBGTLS010000085.1:0-4325 GCA_041744015.1 Cryomorpha sp.
CTCTGGTGCCTCTTATAATGCTCACGGTGTTCTGATCAACAACAGCAGACAATATGACAACGCCATCTACAACAATAGTTTCTCCGGACTAAAGGTCGCAGCCAATGGCTGGCAGGTGAACAGAAATGTTAACCAGTTTAAATCCATACCGCCCGGTGGAATCGGATTGCAATTTCTATGTAACGACAATGAGAATAATGAGGTTGATTTTGAAATAAGTCGCACATTTATTGATATACAAGATCCAGACTATAGCCAATCAGGAATGCGCACAAATCAAGGTGAATATGAAGAGTTCCTGCCAAATTTAGGCGCTGGAAATCAATTTTCTTTCGCCAATACATCTCCGCAAATTTACACCCACTGGACAATTGATATGCCATTTAACATGGGAGTTTACAGATATGTATGGTCTGATGACGAACCCTTGTCATCTGAGATCACACCTGGAACCATGTTAAAGATAAATACCACTCAGGACAATGCTTGTATATCTAATTTTAGCAATGGAGATTTGGTTGAGCGAACATTTGAAATGCTTGAAGCAGCTTCCGACGAATTCCATGGTTTGGAATATACGTATTTACAATTGTTGGACAACGGAAACACCCAAGGAATGTTGAATGACATAGCCCTCTCATGGCCTCAGGATGCATGGGATTTGCGTGATCAATTGATGGCCCGCTCTCCCTATAATTCGGAAGAAGTTTTGATTACGGCTGCCGATAAGGAAATTATGCCACATGCCATGTTACTGGAAGTTTTGTTGGCCAATCCGGATGCGCTTCGTAGCGGTCGCGTGATACAATTTGTGGAAACAGATTTGATGAATCCTTTTCCAGCATATATGATTGACTTGATGTACCTGGCACAAGATCAAAAAACATTGCGAACGTCTATGGAGAATACGATGGGTTACTGGCATGCAGAAGCTTCAAAAATTCAAAAACAACTATTATCTCAAAAATCATTTTCACTTCAAGACATCGACGAGCCGGATAGCACTTTCATCATCTTAAGTCAAATAAAAACACCGGCGTCAGATTTAACCAGAGCTTCGCTGTTAGCAGGGAGGGGGCAATATTCAGCTTCCATCTTTTTATTGGATTCTATTCTTCAAAACTATAAATTGCTCCCAGAGGAAGAAATTTCCTTTATTGAAATAAAGAATCTATATAATTTCCTTGGCGATTTAGTTTCGGAAGGATTTAATTTAGCCAATTTGAGTGAGACAGAGATATCCACTTTGCGCGGCTTTGCAGAAAATCCAGACGGTGGAATGGCTGCCCAAAAAGCGCAAAATGCCCTGTGCTTTCATTACAATATTTGCTATGACCAACAGGGCACACCCAAATCGAATACACCCAGAAGAGACAAGGCTTATATAAACAAAGAAGAACTTTTGTCTCAGCTTAACAATGCAACAGCTTTTCCGAATCCGGCGATCGACTATACAACGATTGATTTCAAGTTGCAGAATCACCATGAAGACACCAGGCTCTTCCTCTATGATGGACTTGGGCGAAATATAGCAAGTTACACCATTGGTAGCATCTACCAAGGACAACAGATCATAGATATCCGTAAATTGAACAATGGGGTATTTATTTATGAAATTGTACAAAACGGAAAGCGTGTTGTAAATGGTAAATTTATTGTGACCAGATAAAAAAAAGCCCCGCGCATACGCGTGGGGCTTTCAATTTTCCTTATGAGATTCAAATTCGTACATCTTCTAATCATGAATTCTCTTTCCGTTTCCATACAAGCGCAGGAAATGACATTTGAAATTGACGAAGGTTTTAACACAGAATTAATGCTAAATCGAGGATATGTGTCGGATTTAATTACCCTTGATGACAACAAATTTCTGATAATGGGCAATTTTCTAGGTGTCATGGACTCTGATATTTGTTGTTCGGCGACCTTTTTCCAGAATGGGAATTTGCATATAAATATAGGTGTGGGAGGCCAACAAGCTAGCCGATACAAGAATTCGTTTCTTCAATTTGGTTCAGCCATTAGAAGATTTAATTTGAGTACAATTGATTATACTTTCGGTTTCGAATACCAAAAATCAGCATATAATGGTTTTCTTGGAAATGTCGCCCTTGACGCCCTAGTAGATGGTGATGATCGTATTCTTATTGCTGGAAGGTATTTTACGGACAGTATTATCAGCAACAACACGGCAAGTCTGCGACAACTCTGCCGGGTGGATAGTACCGGTGCACCAGATCCGGATTTTCCAACGTTGCATTGCGCTGAGCCTCTGAATGCACAAGTGTTCAGAATCGATACACTTTCAGATGGGTCATATATTCTTTCCGGCAGTTTTTATGAATTTGGTGGATATGATTACAACCATGTCGGCAAACTCAACCCAGATTTCTCTGTCGATACAGCCTTTGTGAATTCTTTTGGAGAAGGTGATCTTGCTGTCACAATTGGTGTCGATTCCCAGGATCGGATTTGGATGCTACTTCTCACTGTGGGTTTGATTGGAAGCCCTGATGATTATCTTCATTTAATTCGAATGCTTCCTAATGGAGAAATTGATCCAACTTTTACACCTCCGGTTTTTTATTCACAAGATTTTGATGGAAACACTATTCAATCTGGTGCAGCGGATTTTTTAGAAATGCCAGATGGGCGGTTTATCCTCGTGGGAAGCATGCTGGAAGCAAATGGCATTCCGAAAAAAGGCATCGTGATGATAGAGGATGATGGAACTGTTGTTGAAGATGTTTTTGATAATTGGGGGGCAGATGAGGCTGTCTGGGGCACATATGTCAGAAATCCGGGCATAAGTGTCATCAGAGCGCTTGAGGATGGGAAAATTCTTTTAGGGGGTCAATTCTCCTCCTTCGGTAGTGAACCTTACAGCTGCCTTGTCCGCCTCCAGCCCCAAACCGTGAGCATATCTAATCAAATCAACAAAAACGCTTTAAAAATTTACCCAAATCCCGCCACCGGCCATTTCATACTCCGGATGCCTGATGGTGAAGGGCATATAGTGGCAGTGGAGATTGTTGACATGGACGGGCGGGTGCTGCGCCAATGGACAGCCCCATCGGGATTTGGTGAATCATATTCCGTAGAAGGTCTGTCAGCAGGGGTTTATGTGGTAAAAGTGGATACGGGGGATAACAGATTTTCACAGAAACTAATAGTAAGGCCGTGATGAATACTTTCGCCGAAAATCCAGTTGGTGGTATTACGGCGTTAAAGGCCCAAAATGCCTTGTGTTTTCACCACAACATCTGCTACAACAGCGATGGCACACCCAAAAATAACTTCTATGAGGACACAAAACCATATCCTTCAAAGCAGGATGTATTGTCCTATGTGAATACGTCAAATGCCTATCCCAATCCTGCTGTGGATTATATCACTATCCGGTATAATCTCTTGAAAGCCCAGGAAAATACCGAGCTTCACATCTACGATGCTTTGGGTCGAAAGGTTGAGACCATTGGTATAGGAAAAGTTTATGAAGGTCAGGCAATTCTGGATACCCGCAAACATGCCAATGGGGTATATATTTATGAAATTGTACAAGAGGGCAATCAGGTGCTTAATGGCAAAATCATTGTAAATCGATAAAGTTGGAATCTGTACGGAGCAATATGCTCCGTACAGTTTATACTCATACTTCATGAAATCTTTCAATAGTAGCATTTATTTATTGATTTTAGTTTCAGTCTATGTGCCTCGATTAAGTGCCCAGTCAACCGACTACGCAATAGATCCAAATTTCAATTCAGGTCTTTCTCTAACCAGAGGTGGGGTAAGTGACATGCTTTTGCTTGAAAATAATAAGTTTATCGTCATCGGGCAATTTGCGTCCTTTTCTGAAGTATGTTGTTCAGCTATGTTCAATCCCAATGGAAGCTTACATACGAATCTGGGAATTGGAGGTCAAAAAATAAGCTTATACAAAAATTCCTTACTCCAACATGGAAATGCTATTCGTCGATTTACTTTTGGAACCGTAACTTCACAAATAGATTATTTTCGCTTCGAATTCCAGGAATCCGTTTACAATGGTTTTTTATCAAATGAAGTATTACATGCATTTGTAGAAAATGATGATAATATCCTTGCCGCAGGGCGCTTTTTTACCGACAGCATGAACATATCACCTGAAACGATACGTCAACTCTGTCGGATAGACAGCACCGGAGTACCAGATCCTGAATTTCCAATGCTTCACTGCGCACAACCCATAGATGCCTATATACACGAAATAGATATGCTCTCAGATGGATCTTTTATTCTATCCGGACATTTTTATGAATTTGGCGGCTTTCATTACAACCATG
>JBGTLS010000086.1:0-3693 GCA_041744015.1 Cryomorpha sp.
ATTTTAAGATTTTACCTGAATTAGATTTTTGATGACCATGGCTTTTTCCCTCGCCTCCGCAGCGGTGGAGGCGGTGATGGTGACATGACCCATTTTCCGGAAGGGCTTGGTCAAAGCCTTGCCGTAAAGGTGCACAAAAACTCCGGGCATCGCGAGGGCGTCTTCCAGACCTTCATATTGCACCGGGCCCGTGTATCCGGGTACCCCCAAAAGATTGACCATCGCTGCCGGTTGGCGCAAGGTGGTATCGCCAAGTGGAAATCCGAGGATGGCCCGCAGGTGCTGTGCGTATTGTGAAGTCACGTTGGCTTCTATGGTATGGTGGCCCGAATTGTGTGGTCGGGGGGCAACTTCATTGACGAGGATTTCTCCGTTTTTCAACAGGAAGAGTTCCACTGCCAAAATGCCCACCAGCCCAAAAGCTTCAATGGTTTTGGTCGCTATATCTGCAGCTTTTTCTTCTGTTTCGGGTGTGATGTCAGCTGGTGCAAAAAGGAGTTCCACCAGATTGGCTTCCGGATTGAAACTGAGCTCCACAGCCGGGAAGGTTTTGATTTCGCCCTGCTCATTCCGGGCGACAATCACCGCGATTTCTTTATCAAAATCCACAAAAGATTCAAGCACGGAAGGCGCGTCAAATGCTTTTGCAAAATCAGCTTCTGTTTTGATAACCTGAACGCCGCGCCCGTCATATCCGCCTTTTCTCAGCTTTTGCACAAAAGGCAGAAAGTGGCTGTGATCTTTTAATTCCGAAGCATCATTTACCAGATGAAATGGTGCTGTCTGAATCCCGTTTTTTTGATAAAACAGCTTTTGCGAACCTTTGTCCTGCACAATATCCAAAACTGAAGACTGCGGAAAAACTCGGACACCTTTTGCTTCAAGTTGTTTTAAACCAGCGATACTCACGTGTTCTATTTCCACCGTCACCACATCCAGGCTTTCGCCAAATCTGACCACGGTATCCGCATCATAAAAATCGCCCTGTGTGAAATGGTGGGCGATGTGCCGACAGGGGGCTTCTGCATCCGGATCGAGCACGGACAATTTAATGTCCAGATCAATTGCCGGCGAAATTAACATCCGGCCCAATTGGCCGCCTCCGAGAACGCCGAGTTTGAAGTCTTTGCTGTAAGGCTTTTTTTGCATGGGGCAAAGATAATGTGATTGCCAAATCTGCCGGACTCAAAGATTTTTCCGACAGGTTGATTTAGAAAGCTGCGTTCAAAACTATTCTATTCGATCGTGAGCTTCGAAGTGGCCATCCAATCTGTGCCCGCCACCCGAACCACGTACAGGCCACTTGCCAGATCGGAAACCGGGAGATCAAAGAATGTGCGGTCAGCGATCTTTCTTTGAAGGATCTGACGGCCGCTTAAATCAAATATTTCGATGGTTGAAAACGATTTTTCCGCAAGGATGGAAACATTCGTGCGCGCCGGATTCGGGTACATCTGCACGAAATCTTTTACAGTTATTTCGCGCAAAGCGGACGGCACTCCACATGGATCGAGGGGGTCAAAGATCACAAGGCCGAGTTCCGGATCGTCCACATTGTGTGAGATCACCAATTCTGCAGATTCGAGTGTGGGGTTTTCATTTTCTTCCTCCCAACAATTTCCCTGAGCCCAAATCTCATTGGGCGTATTGTTAAAAAGGGCAAAGATTTCGCCGCCATTCCCATTGTTGTGAAACACATTGCCACCAGGTCCGACATCGGGATTGTCAATTTCACCAAAATTGGCCATGGCAGTTCCCTGCAATGTAACTCCCCAAAGATTTTCACGAATGGTATTGTTCAACGCCACGTGTGAATTGGTTCCAGCAGCAAAAAAGTTGATCCCGCTGCCCCCGAGCATCGGGTCGCCTTGCGTGTCATTGTACATGATGAGATTGTTTGACACCACGGAATGAATATTTCCGCCGATAACAGCGATCCCATAGCGGTTGGCAAAAACATTGTTGCCGGTGATGATTGCGTGCGCATCAACACCAACCAAAGATGAAAAAGCTATCCCGCCCACCTGATCGAGCTGGGTGTTACCCACCACAAGATTGTTTCTGATAATGGTGGTGTCGGGTCCGGATGGTCCCAGATTGATTTGTGGTCGATTGGAATTGCTCATGTTGTTGCTTGCCATGGTGCAGTATTCGATCACCGGAGCCACCGGGATATTGGCACTGCTTCCGATGGCAGGCGTTTGATTTTCCAGAAAGGTACAGTTTTGAACCAGGGGTTTTCCAGCAGAAAAGCTCACTGCCCCTGCGGTTGAAGCACCGGAATTCATGAATCTCACCATGCAATTGATCATTTCAAAAGCGGCTGTCAGAACACGAATTCCTCCTCCATATTCAAATGTCGAATTTCGTAATGAACCGTATGCTGTTTCTTCAAAACGAAAACCTTCGTAAAATTCGTCGCAACAAATTACCGTAAAAAGGACGTTTTCGACTTCGAGTGCTCCCTGAATGGTGATCAAAACGTCTGGCGCGATGTACACTTCCAAATTTTCCAGGATGTGCAGGGAGTCAGATGGTGCAACAGTGAGATCTGAATTGATCTGAAAGTTGCCATCTGCTTCTGTAACCACGCCATCGCTCAGGGCTACCAAATCACTCAGGTTAAAGAGAGAACCGTCGCCCGGAGTGGTGTATTGAGCGGCGGCGGCAAATGATGTAAACAGAAATAAAGCGGATAAAAGTTTGGTCATTTCATTGAATTTTGCCGCAAACGTACAGATTCTCCTAGGTTTTGATGAGGGGCACCCGATAAAAATCGCCAATGAATTGATTACCTTCGCCGACTGATAAGGGAAGTATGAATACGGTCAAAATTCACAACAGGTCATTTGATATTTATTTGGAGTCATCCAAACTTGACTTTGCCATTTCCAACCTCGCACAGAGAATCAATGCAGATTACGGTGGCAAGAACCCCCTTTTTGTGGGCGTCTTGAATGGTGCCTTCCGGTTTGCGGCAGACCTGATGAAATATATCGATATTGATTGTGAGATCAATTTTGTAAAACTATCCTCTTACCGGGGCACAGAATCGACCGGTCGGGTTAATAATTTAATCGGACTCAACTCAGATATCGGAGGCCGACACGTAGTGATACTGGAGGATATTGTCGATACAGGTCATACCTGGGATTACCTCAATGAAATTTTCTTACCGAAAAGTCCTGCAAGTCTCAAAATCGCCACTTTGCTATATAAACCTGAACCTTACCAGTCTTCTCTTCCCGTAGATTATGTCGGTTTCGAAATTCCCAACCTTTTCGTGGTGGGATACGGACTCGACTACGACGGACAGGGGAGAAATCTAAATGATATTTACCAAATAAAATCTTAATCAGATGATCAATCTTGTACTCTTCGGCCCTCCCGGGGCTGGGAAAGGTACCCAGGCCGAAAGGCTTGTAGATCGATACAGCCTCGTTCACCTTTCTACCGGCGACGTGTTTCGCCGGAATATCAAAGGTGAAACTGAACTCGGAAAACTCGCCCAAACTTTTATGAACCGCGGCGAACTGGTACCCGATCATGTTACCATCAAAATGCTCGAAGCAGAAGTGCTCAATCACCCGGAAGCCAACGGATTTATATTTGACGGATTCCCCCGCACCATGCCTCAGGCTGAAGCACTCGATAAATTCTTAGAGTCAAAAGGGCAATCAATCACCCTTATGA
>JBGTLS010000087.1:0-4578 GCA_041744015.1 Cryomorpha sp.
GTGCTCAATTCGTAAGCGATGCTCTGATCGTCACCGATGTCCACAAAAAGCTGTTTGAAAATCGCAAACCGGCTGTGATCGGCCACGGGCACCAGCATTCCGCTTTGCAGCATGATTTGCAGCAAGCCAAATGTTTTGAGCGAGACGGATTTTCCCCCCGCATTGGGTCCGCTGATCACGAGGATGCGCCGCTGCGCGTTGAGTTCGAGTTGAAGCGGAAATGTTTTTTTGTTCTCCTGCCTGTTTTGCAGAAGCAATACGGGATGAAAGGCGTCGATGAGCACCACGTCTTTTTCGCGGGATATCACAGGCATGCGGGCGTCGAGTTCGCGGGCGTATTTCGCTTTTGCGAAAGTGAAATCCAGAAATCCGAGGGCGTGTTCGTACGAGGCCAGCAGGTCTCCGTATACGCGCAGGTCGGCGGTGAGCTGTCGCAAAATGCGGTATTCCTCGCGTTGTTCACGTTGCAGGGCTTCTGCCACTTCGTTGTTGAGCGTCACGAGATGGGAAGGTTCGATATAGGCCGTGCTCCCGGTTTCGGATGTGCCGTGGAGGGTGCCTTCAATTTGCCGCTTATGCTCGGCCACCACGGCCAGCACCCTGCGATCATTGTAGAATGTTTCGTCAAATTCGCGCAGCCAACCGAGGTTCTTGTATTTCCGCACCGTGGCTTCGAAAGCTTTGTTGGCTTTCTGACGCGATTCGGCGAGGCTCTTGCGCGCCTGATTCAGTTCTTTCGAAGCCGAGGATTTTACAAATCCATTGGCCTCAAGCACTGCATCGATGAGGGCGATGAGTTCTTTCGATGCAAACAGTCCATCCACGATGCTTCGCAAATTGGGATAGAGTTCTTTTTTCTCGCTGAGAAACCGGATCACCGCACCGGCAATTTCCGCCACCTTGCGGAGTTTGATTACCTGTTGTCCTTCGAGCACCGACTGATCGATGGCGAGCATGCGCAACTCCCTGTGGATATTCGGAAAAGCGTATTCGGGGAAGTACACCCCGTTTTGCAGGATTTCCAGGGCTTCTGAAGTCTGGTGGAGCAGGCGGTGGATGAGTTCCGTTTCGCTGTGCGGCATGAGCTCGCTGGCAAAATCCTTCGCCTTTTGGCTTTGTGCAATCGCAGCGAGCCGTCCGGTGACTTTATGGAATTCGAAACGTGACGGGGTATCTTCGGGATAAAATTTCACGGGGCAAAATTAGCGAATGCGGGGTTATAATCTGCGGAGATGGAAATGGAACCGGTTAAAACCTTTATCGCTAAAAAAAGAAGGAGTTTTAAAGAAGTCAATGATCCATCGCTTACTAAAAAAAAATTCTTTCAAATGAGGAATTAAATCCCATCCAGTGCTATTGTTTCTAAGCAAATCAAACATTCATTTCTCGTGAGTTCACCAAAACTGTTGGAGATTAAGGTGAATAATGGCTGGTTCGAATGGGCGTTCATTATTAAACCGTTAGTCTTTTTATATGGTACAATTTCAGAATTGCATTCCGGAATTGTACTTTTTGATAATGCTATCGAATGAGGCGAATTACGGAATGGTATGGTAAATGAGTTTTCACTTCAAATTATTGATAGAGTTTCAATTTCAGGAATCGAAAATCCTTCTTATTCAACGTGAACAATGAAATATCATACACAATTGAAGTTGCCGCAATCAAAGCGTCAGGCAATGAAAGGCGGTGCGATAGCGTGTATTGTGAAATGAGTTCAATTGCGAGGCTGGAAATTTCGGCATCAATAGGCAAACAATTTATTTTTGTAATGTCGCTTTTGAGAATTTCCAATTCCCTCTTATTTCTTGCTCCGAACAATAATTCACCGGCTGTGACAACTGATATAGAGAGATTGGCATTTCCAATCCGATTCATTTCGTTGAATACCTTGTCATTGCCTTTGTACAATTCAATAAGTATATCCGTATCGCACAAGACTTTCATGCCGACTTCCAGGCCTTCTTTCGCAAATCCGCTGCATTTATCTCCCTGTCTTTCCAAAGTCCGGCATGCAGGGTAAGTCCATCAGAAGGACCTTTGGGTAGATCGGCACCTGAATCAGTTACTTCAACTTCGATTTTCAGAGATTGTAAAAAGTCCATGACCGATTTCAGGCGTGACTCAGATACTTTTCCTTTCAGCTTTAATACGATCATTGATATTCAGTTTGAATCAAATTTAAGCATTTACTGTTAAAGCAAACCTGAACTGAATGAAAAATGATGATAAGATGATTGATGAGCACAGACCTCAAGATCGATATTCTTAATAAAATCGCTGACCTGTGAGGCACTTCCGTGGATTATCTCATCAATGGCCACGGCGAAGAAAAAGCCCCGTCTAAATCACAACCACCCTATTTCAAGGTGTAATAACATGTAAAATTGAGCCCTGCACTGATCAAATGTTCATGGAAATTGGAAAAATATCGGGGATCGCCGGATTCAATCAGACCATACCGAAATGTGGGTTCAACGCGGAGTTGAAACATCTCTCCCAAATGATAATCGAGACCCAGGCTTAATGTGGGTGACAGGCCGAAGGACTTGTATTCATCTGAACGCACGAAAGTGTGACGCGGTCTGTTTCCGTTTTCCAATTCTAAAATACTTGTCTCAGTAACCCCCATCAGAAAATTTGACGTAATTCCGATACTTGAAACGAAGCGTAAATTACCTTCCCCCACAATCCATAATGCACGCAATGGAACATCGAGATAATGAAAATTATATCTTCCAATATACGTTTCTATGACAGGATCCTGGGTGTCATAAATTCGATTTCCACCAATATAATCGCCATATAGCAAATCGGACGTCGAAGATTGATAACCTTTGTTGGCATACTGAATTCCAATTTCAAAACCCCAATTGCGGTTGGTGTTGTAACAAAGAGAAAAACCGGTGGTATAGCCGAACTTATAATCATCCCGATATTCCGTGAATTTAAACAGCCCATCCTGATTGTCATCCGTAAATATCCTGTTACCCATATCGGGTGAAAATGAAAAGCCAATCCGGAGCTTTTTAAAATCAGAATTTACTTTCTGACCGCATACAGAAAGGGAGATTGTGTATACAGATATAAAAAATAACCATTTCATCATACAAATAAGGAAAATTCAAATGTTGTGTGAGGCGGAATAATGAAAGGTATATGTTGTGCGATTGTCCAAGTGATTTTCCGCTGACTAAAATAGCTCTTTTCTGAGAGATGGATTTGAAGGTTGGTCAGAGAATTTTAGTCACTTTGCTAATTATGAGATCGGAAACACGAAAGGTTGCTCAACCTAAAACATCTCCGACCAAAAGTCAAATAAAACATACGAACTCCTACTTGTTTTCCCTCACCTGCCTTAATTGGATCAATTCGTTGGTTGAGACAAACCTGTTGAAATTTTTTTTCAGTAAACCCTGAATCAGGCTTTTATCACCGCTCCACACCTTACACCTGAAGTGTTTCGCATAAGCGACATAGCTCACGTCCTTTGGATCGACATCAGCCACTAATTTCCAGGCGCTCACCCAATGGGCCGGGGCTATTTGTGCGTCAGATATAAAAGTGATGGATTTATAAACATGAAATTCCACTTCCTGAACTTACTCGACTGTGCACTCTAAAAGCCTGGCGAGCTTCATATGATGTTTGCGAATTTCAATTCTCAAAAAATCCGGTGCAATAAAATCAAAAATGTTACCCGAATTAATTAACAGGTCGCCTATTCTGCTATCGGGGTTCAGTATAGCGCTAAAAACCATATTGGCATCTACAATGATTTTCACCCGATGAATCTATGGCGATTTTTCTCCCACCATGTTGCGTTCACCTCCTCAGCCAATTCGTCCGCATCCGACTGTTTCGCCTTACTCCCAGAGGTGAGCTCCAAATACCGGATGTAATCAATTAGTCGTTGAAGCTTAAAACTATCGATGTTTGAAGAAAGTGTAATCGTAATCTTATCGTTGGAACTTCTTTCGATCAGCATGTCCTGCGTATTTACTTTCAAAGATAGAAAAATTGTTTATTGCCATTGCAGAACAGGTCAGATGGTTGTGGGAATTCGAAAGACATCCGTTTATTTCCATTCAGCCTGAGGTCATAAAATGTACTACTCCAATAATTGACAACGAAAAATTCAACAAACCTTGCTACCCGAACCGTGCACTTTCACGACACTGAATTTTCAAATATGACATCCCCTTTATCCACAAAGCAATTCATCAGAAAAACCTAAATTTGTTATTCCACTGATAAAATGCCATTTATGAAATCAGAAAACACTTTCATCATACATCCTGAAACCATCGAGCAGGAGCACGCTTTAAAGGCCCTTGTGAAAGCCATGAAAATGAAGTTTGATATATCGAAAGACAAGCCCTATGATCTGGAATTTGTTGCAAAGACTTACCAGACACCCTAATACCGGCACAGGAAAACCGGAACAATTAAAGCACGACCTGGAGGGCTATTGGTCTCGCAGAATAAACCAGAAACACCGGCTGGTGTACAAAATCCTGGATGATACGACGATTCGAATATATTCTGCCAAAGGGCATTATTGAAAGTCAGGTGTGA
>JBGTLS010000088.1:0-3444 GCA_041744015.1 Cryomorpha sp.
AGACGTACTGAATTTTCGGTGTTGAGCTTTGACTATGTGCCCAGAGACGCTTCGAATAATTAGCGAATTCACCCTATTTAAAAGAGCGTCCCGGTTATGATCGGGATGCTTTTTTTTTGATTATGACTGAAGAGAAAAGATATGACGCGCGCGGCGTGAGTGCTGGCAAGGAAGATGTCCATGCCGCTATTGCAAATATAGATAAAGGGCTGTTTCCAAAGGCCTTTTGTAAAATCGTGCCCGATCTTTTATCCGGTAGCGAAGAACACTGTATTGTAATGCATGCCGATGGGGCCGGTACCAAATCAAGTCTGGCATACGCCTATTGGAGAGAAACCGGTGATCTGTCGGTCTGGAAGGGGATAGCTCAGGATGCCATTGTGATGAACCTGGATGACCTGCTGTGTGTAGGCGCGGTCGACCATATATTACTCAGCTCCACAATCGGTCGAAACAAACATTTGATACCCGGGGAAGTCATCAAAGCACTTATTGAAGGTACTGAAGAGTTGCTTTCTCAATTGCGCGAAAGCGGCATAGGCATACACTCCACTGGTGGCGAAACAGCTGATGTGGGCGATCTCGTGCGAACCATTATTGTGGATAGCACTGTGACGGCCCGTATGAAGCGGTCGGATGTGATTGACAATGGAAATATCCGCCCGGGAAATGTGATCGTCGGACTCGCCTCTCACGGACAAGCCACATACGAAACTGGTTACAATGCCGGAATGGGTAGCAATGGCCTCACTTCTGCCCGCCACGATGTTTTCGCGAAAGCGGTAGGAGAGAAATACCCTGAAACTTTTGACAGCGCTATTCCCGAAGAAATCACTTACAGCGGTCAATATCTTCTCACCGATATGGTGGAAGGTCTGCCCGATAATTTGGCGAAATCTGTGCTGTCCCCAACAAGAACTTATGCTCCCTTTGTAAAAAAATTGTTGGAAAAGCACAGAAGCAAAATAGCCGGAATGGTGCACTGTAGTGGCGGAGGCCAAACCAAAGTTCTGCATTTTGTAGAAAACGCACATATTATTAAGGATAACCTGATGCCCACACCTCCGTTATTCAAAATAATTCAGGAGGCGTCGGGTACTTCATGGCAGGAAATGTACAAAGTCTTTAACATGGGTCACCGCTTGGAAATTTATACTGACAGTGAAAATTCCGGCAGTATTATTGAGCTGGCCCGGAGTTTCAATATTGAAGCAGCTGTTATAGGCCGGGTCACCGCTTCTGCGGAAAAAAAACTGACCATTTCAGGGCCTCACGGTACTTTTACTTACAACTAAGATTATGAATCAACAGGAAATACTGCTGCGCCTCGGTTCTGTAAAGGACCACTATCTCGAGCTGGGAAAACAAATTGTGGATCCGTCCGTGATTGCAGACATGAAGCGCTATGTAAAACTTTCGAAAGAATACAAGGAGATCGAACCGATTGTGGAAGCGTATGACACGTACAAACATGTCACTGACAACATCGCAAATTCCAAAGAAATTTACCGATCTGAAAAAGACGAGGAATTCAAGGAAATGGCGCGGCTCGAAGTAGAAGAACTCGAGGAAGAAAAAGAGCGGTTGGAAGAGCACATCAAAATGCTCCTCGTGCCAAAAGATCCGGACGATGGCAAGAATGCCATTATGGAAATCCGCGCTGGTACCGGGGGTGATGAGGCGTCTATTTTCGCGGGAGACCTTTTCCGGATGTATTCGAAGTACATAGAGTCGAAAGGGTGGAAGGTTGAAATTGTCGATACCAACTACGGAACTTCGGGCGGATTTAAAGAAATTATCATCAATGTGGTTGGCAACAACGTGTATGGCACACTGAAATATGAGGGTGGCGTACATCGCGTGCAACGTGTACCCCAGACGGAAACCCAGGGTAGGGTGCATACTTCGGCTGCAACGGTCATCGTTTTGCCCGAAGCTGAGGAATTTGATGTGGAGGTAAAGGATTCAGACATTCGTGTGGACAGTTATTGCGCCTCCGGACCGGGTGGGCAGTCGGTGAATACCACATACTCCGCTATTCGCCTTACGCATTTGCCGACAGGTATCGTGGCACAATGTCAGGATCAAAAATCCAAATTGAAAAATCACGAAAAAGCTTTGGCCGTTTTGAGAACACGGATCTACGAAATGGAGCTTGATAAAAAGCTGGCGGCTGATTCCAAAATCCGGAAAACGATGGTTACTTCTGGTGATCGGTCGGCCAAAATTCGCACCTACAATTATTCTCAGGGCCGGGTCACAGATCACCGGATCAATTTGACCCTGTACAATCTCTCCGGCGTCATGGACGGCGATATTGGCGAAATTCTGGCGGCTTTACAGGTCGCTGAAAATGCGGAGAAACTCAAAGAGAGCGTAGTTCAATAGTCGATAATGACCAGAGAAGAACTCATATCACAAATCCGGAAAAAGCAGAGTTTTCTCTGTGTTGGACTCGATCCGGATATGGATAAAATCCCATCGCATCTGCGCGATCTGGATGATCCGGTTTTTGAGTTTAACAAGGCTATTATTGATGCCACACGCGAATGGTGCGTGGCTTACAAACCGAACATGGCTTTTTACGAGTGTCTGGGCCTGAAAGGTTGGCAGGCACTGGAGAAAACCGTGCAATATATTGGAGGAGACCATTTTATCATTGCGGATGCAAAACGCGGTGATATTGGAAATACATCCACCAAATACGCGAGGGCATTTTTTGAATTTTTGAACTGCGATGCCATCACGGTAGCCCCTTATATGGGCAAAGACTCGGTCGAACCCTTTACAATGTTTAAAGGCAAATGGGTAATACTTCTGGCGCTTACGTCAAATCCTGGGGCGATGGATTTTCAATTTATTGTTACCGGACCGGGAGAAGTGCTCTATGAAAAGGTGCTCGAAACGTCGGTTAACTGGGGCACCAAAGAAAACATGATGTACGTGGTAGGTGCTACCCGACCGGAGATGATGCTGACCATCCGTCAACATGTGCCCGATCACTTTCTACTTGTGCCCGGAATCGGTGCGCAAGGGGGAAATCTTGAGGAGGTTTGTGCCTATGGTCTGAACGCCGACGTTGGATTGTTGATCAATGCCTCCCGATCAGTGTTATATGCCTCTTCTGGAAATAATTTTGCGGAAGCAGCAGGAAACGAGTCGAGAAAAATCGCTCTCGAAATGAAACAGATTCTTCAGAAAAAAATGTAATTTAGTTCAAAGCTTCTGAGCGATGAACGAAGATTTCCTTCACTACATCTGGAAGTTTCAGCAGTTTAACGATTTTGGGTTACGAACCGCAGGAAACGAACCAATCCAGGTATTAAAGACCGGCAGGCACAATCACAACGCCGGGCCGGATTTTCTCGATGCACGCATACGTGTGGGGGATACCACCTGGGCTGGGAATGTAGAAATCCACATAAGTTCCAGCGATTGGCACAA
>JBGTLS010000089.1:0-9227 GCA_041744015.1 Cryomorpha sp.
CTCTCTGTGTTTACAAAACAGTTATTGCGCATGCAGCCTTTTGGGCCATGCAATATGGAGCCTGTTTTTTCCAGCAAGGGATGTATTGCCAAATACCCCCAGGTCCTGAAAAATGAACACCTGAAATTTTCTGTCTTCCCATCTTCCCATCCATCAAGTCTGATCCCGGTAATTGCTTTTCAACAGGCGAGACATTACGACCAAATGATGGATGGACACCCTTTCACCATGGCGTACACCATATGCGAGCGAACCTGGAATAATCGAACATCGATTCAGCTTGAAGCCAAAGCCATCAGATTTGAGAATCCTTAAATGGACTGGCCGGATTTGGATTGGGCGCGATATGAAGTTCCCTTTGCGGGTATGGAATCTGGATTCCGTTTTTGCGAAATTGCCGGTCGATGTCCAGACGAATTTCACTTTGTAAAGTCTCCACCACCCAGGTTTTTCGCGCCCAGAAGTACACGTGGAAAAACAGGGCGTGCTCACCAAATTCTTCAAAACGCACGATGATTTCCCGGTTTTTGCTCACATCCGGATGACGCAGAGCGCAGTTGTACAGAATGTCTTTTACCAAGGTGGTATCACTGCCGTAGCGCACGTGCACCCGGATGGAAAATCGGGTAAGGTCAGAACTGTGGCTCCAGTTGGTAACGTGTTCACCCACCAGTTTGGAGTTCGGAATGATGATGTATTTTCCATCCCGCGTCAGGACTTTCGATGTGCGGATGTCGATTTGTTGCACCTTTGCCACGATGCCCTGCACCTCGATCACGTCTCCCACTTTCACAGGCCCTTCAAAAAGGATGATCAATCCGGAAATCAGGTCGTAAAACAAATGTTGTAATCCAAATCCCAAACCCACCAAAAGCGCTCCGGCTCCGGCGAGTATGAGTTTGATATCCAGACCGATACTCGTCAGTCCGATCAGAAATGCCAGACCGTAAAGACTGTACTTGGTGAGTTTGTAAATGGTGTACTCCTTGCCTTCGTCGATCCAGCTTTTTTTGGAAAAATTCTTTCTCAGAATGATGCGCAGCAGCCGGGAAATGATTCTGGTAAAAACGATGATGATCACCAGAATGAGAATTTTTCCGGGTGTGATGGCGAAGTTTTCAAATTTGGCGAGCGGGTAGTTGAACACCAGCTCGAGCAGCCTGTTCAACCCCAGCAGAAACACAGTGGCGAGCAGGCCGATAATCAAAATGATGCTTCGCCCGACTTTCAGCAGGAGTTGTTCTTTCTCTTTGTCAAACACATCCATCGAGCGCACCTGACCATGGATAAATCGTCTGTACACTTTCAAAACGATTCGCGTGAGCAGAATGATGAGCGCGAGCAGCAGAATGTTTCCGACGGTAATGTGCAGTACCGCAGAATCGTAAAACGAATAATTGAAAAGCTCGCTCATGGTACGAAAGTGCAGAATATTATATGATGGTCGACCCAAAAAAAGAGCTCACTTCAATTTTTTTCTGATTCAGTCGGGTTTTCTCTTTTAGTAAAAACGTAATTTCTTCTTCTGTATCAGCAATTTTCAAAGTTCCATCAAGTTTTTTTATTAGTTCCTTGATTCGCAATTGTTTCAATTTCATTAATGGATGGAAAACGGTGCTTTTTAAATTCAAATCTTCGGTATCAGTGAAAATCTGATGTTTCAGAGCCCAGTTTTCGCTAAGCTGATGAGGGTTTGTGACCAAACTAGCCAACGCTTCGCTAAATTCCGGGTCGGGATTTTTAATGAAGAAATCAGTTTGGGGAAAATTACCAGTCGTTTCAAATTGGGAAATATATGATTCAATAATTTTCGCATAAAGCGGAGATTGAAAATTAATTTCATCGCTGATGAGGTCGTGAAGGATATACTCAGCTACTGGTACGCTTATTTTTTCAAGCTGCTCGTTTTCTGTTATGATTTCAACTTCAAATTCTGTCAGTCCATAAGTTAATAGCACCCTTGTAATTTCGCGTTCGAGTAATATGGGGTCTGCCTCCAGTTCACCGATCGCTTCGGCTTTTTTCACCGGGGTGAGCTCGGGCGTCCAGTCGTCCTCGTCGCGGGCGGTTTTAATTTGCCGCTTCCGCAAAATTTTGTTGAGCTCGTTTAAAAGCGCCTGTTCAGGTATCTCTAGCTGCTTGCTCGTTCGGGCCACATAGATGCTGCGGGTGATGTGATCGGGAATCAACGCCAGACTTTCCACCATCCGTTTGGTGGCTGCAGATTTTTTGATCGGATCGTTTCCCGCCTCTTTCAGCAAAACCTCCACCATGAAATCGGTGAAATCTTTCGCCTGGGTTTTGAGATAAGTTTCCAGCACCTCGTGCGTCACGCTGCGGGCGTATGAGTCGGGATCGTGGCCATCCGGAAAGAGCACCACCTTGACGTTCATTCCCTCATTGAGCAGGAGGTCGATACCACGCAGGGCAGCGCTGATACCGGCTTTGTCACCGTCATATAGCACCGATACATTCTGCGTATATCGTTTGATTAATTTGATCTGATCGACTGTGAGGGAGGTTCCCGAAGAGGCCACGGCGTACTCCACACCGGCCTGATGCAGGGAGATGACGTCGGTGTAACCCTCCACCAGAAAACACATGTCCTGGGCGATGATGCTGCGCTTGCCTTCATACAGCCCGTAAAGCACCTTGCTCTTTTCATAGAGTTCGCTTTCCGGAGAGTTGAGGTACTTTACTTTGTTGTCGCTCCGAAGTGTCCTTCCGGCAAAAGCGATGTACCGGCCGCTCACATTCCGGATCGGGAACATGACCCGACCGCGAAAAAAGTCGTAATTCCCAAATTCGCCTTCTTTCGTGAGGCCGAGTTTGATGAGGTGTTCAGCCTGATGACCGGCTTCGGCTGCGGCGGTAATGAGGGCATTGTTTGTCCCGGAAGAGTAACCGAGAGCAAACTTTTTAATCGTGCCATCAGTAAATCCCCTTTCGCGGAAATAACTCAGGCCGATGCTTTTTCCTTCTTCTGTTTCCCAAAGGGCGTGAATGAAATAATCGGCGGCATATTGATTGACAAGACTGAGACTTTCTCTCAAACTCGTTTCCTCCAGTTGCCCGGGTTCCACTTCGGTTTCCTCGATTTCGATCTGATACTTCCGCGCGAGGTATTTCAGCGCTTCCGGATAGGTCATATTTTCAAGTTCCATCAAAAACGACACAGCGTTGCCACCCTTGCCCGAGCTGAAATCCTTAAAAATACCTTTCGCCGGAGAAACGAAAAAGGAAGGGGTTTTCTCATTGGCCCATGGACTGAGCCCTTTCATGTTGGATCCCGCCTTTTTGAGCTGCACAAAATCAGCCACTACCTCTTCTATCCGGGCGGCCTCAAATATGCGGTCTATGGTGTCTTTGGCGATCACTTTTGCATCGCAGCATTGATAAGTGAGTCAGCTTTCGCAGAGGCCTGATCCATGTTAATCCGCTCCACAGCCATACCTAAGGTGTCGTAAAATGTCCAGAATCCATTTCTTTCATCGTCGTAATACTGCCCGTCATAACGCATCACTCCATTCGGATAATAGGTCATGGTCGGTCCGTGTTTGATACCCTCTTTGAAACTGGTCTCACTCCATTTATATCCAGATGGATAGTAAGATTGCCACACCCCCGTACGCTTACCGCGAAGATTTTTTCCACGGATTTTCACCGCACCATTGTCGTGGTATTCCACTATTTCCACGACTTCGTTTTCGTTCGATGCCGCTTGTTCTTCCTGGCCGGGATTGCATGCCATCAGCAATCCGAATATCATTGCCCAGATACTGTATTTCATCACTTTATAAACTTATTTTTTCCTGTCGATGGTGTAATTCACAAGATTTTCCAGTGCTGTACGCGCATCACTTTCTTCAAAACTATGAAGAATTTCGAGTGCCTCCTCGCGATAATCCAGCATTTTTACGGTGGCATAAGATATGCCCCCGTGAGTCACCACATAATCAATCACTTTTTGCACCCGCTGCCTGTCCGTGTTGTGGTGTTTTACGGTATTAATGATCCACCGCCTTTCTGCAAAAGAGGCTTTTGACAACACGTGAATCAACGGAAGGGTCATTTTTTTCTCTTTAATATCAATGCCTGTTGGTTTTCCAATTTGTCCATTGAAATCATAATCGAACAGATCGTCTTTTAGCTGAAAAGCGATACCCACTTTTTCTCCAAACAACCGCATCCTTTCCACTTCATCGGGATCCGTACTGGTGGAGTGCGCCCCACTCTGACAGCATGCCGCGATCAGTGAAGCCGTTTTCTGGCGAATGATATCGAAATAGACTTTTTCGGTGATATTGAGCTTGCGTGCTTTCTCCATTTGCAGCAATTCACCCTCGCTCATTTCCCGCACAGCATGACTCACAATTCGAAGCAATTCGAATTGCCCTTTTTCCACGCTGAGCAGCAATCCGCTCGAGAGTAGAAAGTCGCCAACCAACACCGCAATCTTGTTTTTCCAGAGGGCATTGATGGAGAAAAATCCCCGTCGCATGTTCGCATCGTCCACCACATCATCGTGTACGAGTGTGGCTGTATGCAGTAGTTCGATAAGAGAAGCTGCGGTATACGTGACGTCGTTGATCTCACCACACAATTTTCCGGAAAGGAATACAAACATCGGGCGCATCTGTTTGCCCTTGCGCTTGATAATGTAATGCGTGATTTTGTCGAGTAGCGGGGTATTGCTCTTCATAGAAGCGCGGAAGCGGATTTCAAATTCATCCATCTCACGCGCTATGGGCGCTTTTATTTGGTCGACTATGGTCATCGGGCGCGCAAATATCCGAATTCATTCGCTCAGTGTGACCCTTATTCGAGTTTTAAACGGACATATTGTGTTTTGAAGCCATCCACCGTCATCAGGATGATTCCGTCGTCGAGGGCATAAGAAAAGTAAGGGGTGAAGGTCATTTTGCGCTCAGCGGTAGTGAACAGAACGTCTTTTTTGACCTGCCCGGCCTCATCAACGGTTACGACCACCACCTGAGTTGAAGACGGTGAATTGACCTGCCGGTAACTGCTTTCTTCATTCAGTCTAAGGGGTGCATTGCGTTCGTGATCGTTGTAAATCAGATAAAACCCGGATTTGCTCTGCCATGACACATAGGAAGTGTACACGCCATCTACACGCGATGAAGATTGAAATTTGGGAATTTTGAGGTGGTAGAGTATTTCGCTGGACGGCAACATGCCCGTGATGAGCAATTGATCGAAATAATTGATCTGAATAACCGAGTAAGTTCCCGTGGCTGGATTGAAAACCGTGGAGGTTTGGGAATACCGTTTTTCGCTTACCAGTTGGGTTTTGTTTTGCGTGATGGGATACACAAAATCGAGCCGGTAGAGGCCCAAATCAGCGGGATCGTTATTGGTGGCTGACTTAAATTTATTCTTGAAATCCCGGTCGAAAGGATTCAAACCCTGGTTCACAATATCACCTGATTCCCGGTCGATTTCCACAGAAAAGGTTCCGGCCATGATTAAATCAACCATATTGCTGTAGTATCCGGCTATTTGAAAGTTTCGGGCTGAGTTTTCGATGAGTTGAACGCCGTAAAGCCATTTGGTTCCTATGGCCAGTGATCTTTCGCGCATCACTTCATTCTCCCAGGTGTATTGCAGCAGGCTATAATTGCGGCCCATGTTCCTGTTCGAATGAACGGTTTTCAGGCTTTTGTCAACGATGCTGGTGAGCAGAAAAAACCCCCGGTCTCCATCTACCAGAATATCCTCAAAACCTATCAGGCCGGAGGCGTGGGGCAATTCCAGACTTTTCTGAAAAAGAAAATTCAAATTTGCATCAAACAGCAGAACATCAAATTTTTCATTTTTTGCCAGATCGGTCTCCGTTGGGATAATCACCAGCAAATTCCTGGATATTTTGTCTGTGTATGTCATGAAACCTTTTTCTCCCCGTAGGATGGCTCTGTCGCAGACGCCAAGAGCAATCGGTTTTTCCGTTAAGGTCAGATCAGCATTTATATCGAAAGCTAACATATGAACTTTGTTGCTGGTAGCATCTTCTGCTGTTGTGATCAGATAATTGCGACCACCAAAACTCAGGGGATTCATCAGAAGTGGAAACATCCCTTCGACCATGGGAAATTGAACATTCCCTGTATTTACAACAGTAAGACTGTCGGTGGAAATCTTTTCCAGCAGAAACCCATCTCTCTTTTTGCTGGCGGTGCGCAAGGTGTAAAAATGGGCTGTATCAACACCGAAGACATAGAGTAGTTCATTGCCTCTCTGATCGGTCTGGACTGGCCCCCAATGTTCGATCACAGGTTTTTGGCTCTGACCCACAAGGGACTGGCTGATCATGGTGAAGAGGATGCCGATAATATGAAGTTTGCTACGCATTATTCTACTTACCTTCGTCCATCACGAAAAAAATGTCACATTTTTGAATGATCAGACAGTACAAATATATCTTCTTATGTTTTGTTTTCTTGCCGATGGTGATGTTCGGTCAAAACAATCCTTATCCTGAGGAGGATGCATACGAAGGCGATTCCCTTTATGCTGTCAGAAACGCATTTAAAATCGATCCCGTCCAGATTATTTTTGGGGATTTTCAGGTGTATTTCGAAAAAATGCTCGCCTCTCACTGGAGTGTGGAATTGGGGTTTGGTCCTACACGCCGCAATTTCAGCGCGAGCTGGTTTGATTATGAGCTCGATAATTTTGGGGAAAATGTAGATATCAAAACCCGATATGCGGCTTCGGCGGCAGTCCGGTATTATTTCTGGGATGTGGAAGAACTCGCAGGCCCTTATTTATCGCTGGCTGTTTCGCACAAGCGATTCGACAAATCATATGCAGTGGTCGATACTTCCGGTTCACTGTCAGGCGAAGTTTTTGAAGACAGTCGCCAGTACACCTCGGCGATGTTCTTCGCAGGATATCAGGCCCTGGGCCAGTCGGGAAATATTTTTGCGGACTTCTATGTCGGATTGGGAATTCGGCAGCGCACTTTCGATATTGTGCGGAGTTCTGATATTTACAACCCCGCTGCATATTCGGTCAACCGGGAAAATTCCCTGGCCCTCGGCGTGCAGGTCGGCGTAAAAATCGGGTTTGGATTTTAATCTTTCAGGACAGCTTTGTTCTTATTTGCCAGTTGACCACAGGCCGCATCAATGTCTTTTCCGCGGCTTCGTCGCACATTCACAATGATATTGAGCCTTTCCAGAAATGCGGCAAAGGCATCGACTTTCTCCGGATCAGCCTGCTCAAATTGTCCATCGTCGATGGGGTTGTACTCGATGATGTTCACCTTGCAGGGCACGTGTTTGCAAAAGTCGGCCAATTCGCGGGCGTCGTGCAAAGTATCGTTGAAATCCTTAAAAATAATGTACTCGTAGGTGACCCTGCTCCCCGTTTTCTCATAAAAGTATTTCAGCGCCTCGGCGATGGCGGGCAGGGAATTGCTCTCGTTGATGGGCATGATTTTGTTACGCTTCTCATCGTTGGCAGCGTGGAGCGAGAGCGCGAGGTTGAATTTCACCCCTTCATCACCGAGTTTGGTGATCATCTTGGCGATGCCGGCTGTACTTACTGTGATGCGCGAAGGTGACATCCCCAAACCTTTGTCATCGGAAATGCGGTGAGTCGATTCGATTACGTTTTTGTAGTTGAGCAGGGGGTTCGCCCATACCCATGTACACAATGTTAGAAAGGGGTTTGCTGCGCAGAATCTCTGCATCCTTGTATATCTCAGCCACCTGATCGTATATCTCATATGCTTCCAGATTTTTCAGCAACTTGAGTCGACCAGTGGCACAGAATGCACAGGACAGGCTACAACCCACCTGAGAGGAAATGCAGGCCGTGGTGCGTGTTCCCGTGGGGATGAGCACGCCTTCCACGACATGTCCTTCGTGCAAGCGAAAAGCGTATTTGATGGTGCCATCACTACTTATTTGCTTATCGGCGATGGTCATGGTCCGAATCTCGAACCGCTCGATGAGGCTTTCCCGCAAATACTGCGGCAGGTCGCTCATTTCTTCAAAACTGCGGGCGCGTTTGGTCCAGAGCCAGGCGTATATCTGCTTTCCGCGAAAGGGCTTTTGACCCATTCTGGTGAGCTCCAGGACCAAATCGGCTTCGGAGAGTTTTCGGATGTCAATCTTTGTGGGCATTGCTGTGCAAAGGTAGGGCGAATTCGGGGATTGGATTGATGTGGTTTGCGATTCCTCGCATTCAGGCGAAATAAATAAACGCAGCGGCGCAGCGTTCACGCGGTGGCGCAGAGAAAAGGACGCCACGCCGCTGGCGTGGTAAACTCCGAGGATGAAGCCCTGTTCTGATGCAGAGGTTGATATTCTTATTAAGGCTGTTGTAGTAGGAAAGGTTTTTTTGTCTCGCTAAAGGGCGCTGAGGCGCAAAGCTCTGAGTCCTGTCATTCAGAGCGCAGCTTTTGCGAAGCGAAGAATCTATTGAACTGAATGGACAAACTCCCCGTTCCTACTGGTCGAATTATACTCAAAACCTTATCCCAACCAAACAAACATCATCAATCTGCTCATTGTCGCCCCGCCACAGCTCAAAGGTGCGGGCAAGCAGGAATTTTTGTTCGGCCATACTCATATCGGCGAAATTGGCGATGATGTCAAGGAGGGGCCGTGACTTGAGTTTTTTGTTATTCGCCCCGCCAAACTGGTCGGGATACCCGTCGGTAAAGGTGTAGAGGCGGTCGTTGGGCAGGATGTCGATCACATGGTTGGTGAAGGAAGTTGAGGGATCCATAAAGGACGTTCCTATGGAAATGCGGTCGCCTTTGATTTCGGTGTAGGAATTGTCCCGGTAGAGATAGAGGTTGTTTTTGGAGCCGGCGAAATGCAGTTTGCGGGTATCCGGATCGTATGCGCATAACACCATATCCATTCCGTCTTTCACCTCGGCATCGTCGTGCTGAAGTACACGGATTATTTCGTTGTTGATGAGTTTCAAGGCATCGGCGGGGGAATTGACCTGCGTGGCGTGGATGCACTGTTCGAGTCCGTTGTATCCGAGAATGCTCATCAGCGCTCCAGGTACTCCGTGACCGGTGCAATCCACCGCGGCAAAGAGCCGGAGGTTTGATTTATCATTCCATGGATTGACCTGGGTGGTTTCTCCAAACCAATAAAAATCGCCGCTCACGATGTCCCGGGGCTTGAAGAGGATGAAATTGTCAGAAAATAAACGGTTGATGAGTCCTTCTCCTGGCAGGA
>JBGTLS010000090.1:0-3308 GCA_041744015.1 Cryomorpha sp.
CCTAAATATGTGCACCACAACAACTGCCCTCCCTCACTGAATTTTGCAATGTATCCATCCTGCCATGAACCTCCGAATATCTCCTGATGAGCTCCAGGCGTTGCAAAATCACTTTTGATATCAGTACCTCCGACCAAAATAATTTCGTTTTCTGAAGTCAAGGCAGAACCTAAGACCTGAGCATTCGATAATTGCATCTCCTGCGCTTCCCCACCCATATATGTACCCCATACAACGTTTTGATCAGACTGGCTCTGTACACTGTAAGAAATAATGAAAAGAAATAAGGCCAGGTTGAAAATATACAATCTGTTCATAGTTTTAAACTTTAATGATTACGTCTCTCTAAATCAATAACATGAATTTGCATCACACAATCATAAAATTCAGTATTGAAGTGCTCATATAAGAAAGGTACAAATTTACAATGCATTTAAGATACAAATAACTTCAATTCTTATACCAATCCGGCAGCAAAATGTTCCGCAATCAGGGGTTTATCCATGGTTCGAAATTTAATATGTTCACGACACCATAATCCGGCAATATGAACAGATGAGAGAAAACGCATTATAATTTCACTTCAATAAATACCGGAAAGTGATCTGAGATAAAAAAACCATTTCCTTTCCGGTCGTCGATGTGTCGGTAAGATATGACGTCAAGCTGATTTGTGAAAATGTAATCAATCGCATCACCCAACGGTCTGATGCTGTCAAATGCATTAAAGGTTCCGTCCGGACCCTGGAATTCACTTTCGGAAATATCCAATCCATAATCGAGCTCCTTCTTCAATACAGCAATAGGTTCTGATTCCGGAACTGCATTAAAATCACCCATTACGACAAGACGTTCATCCTGAATTCCGTACGCGGAAATTTTATTAAGAATCAGTACTGTCGATTGTTTTCGAGCTTCACTTCCCATATGGTCAAAATGTGTATTGAATACATGTAAGGTCTCGTTGGACAGTTTAAATCTGAACCTGCCATAAGTGCATATGCGTTCCATCGCAGCATCCCATCCTACAGATACCCGATCCGGACTGTCAGAAAGCCAAAAAGTCTCATGGGTTAAAAGCTCAAATTTAGTTGAGTCGTAATAAATCGCAGAATACTCTCCCTTACTAATTCCATCTTCTCTGCCGACCCCGATATACGTGTAATTTGGTATCCGCTGCTGAATGAATTCCACCTGATGCAGTAAGCCTTCCTGTATACCGAGTATATCAGGATGGTATCGCGCGATAAGGTCTACAAGAGCGTCCTTTCTTTGATCCCAGGAATCTTCGCCATCAGCAGGATTATCATATTTAATATTAAAAGTCATGATGGACGTGGTTTGTCCTTGAGCAGCTGCAAATAGTAAAATGAGCAAAAAGATCAAAACCAGGTTCAAAAGCTTCTTCAAGATAATCAGTTTTTGGAAAAAGGATGTGAAAGATATAAATCTAACGAAATCAGTTGGAACTTCAAATTACATGAAACTAAGGTGTTCAACCCTTACAAAGTCACATTACATTTTAAGGGAGAAACGCCCAGGGCAGGGATACCTCTTCTGTCGCAAATACTGTAATTATCCAAACAAAGACACAGGAAAAAAATATACCGATGGTATTTGCCATAAAAGCGCGCTTTCTTTCTATTCCAAAAAGGTAAGCTGCAATGGTGCCTGCATAAACTCCTGTGCCGGGAATTGGCGCCATTACAAAAATCAAAAGGCCCCAAAACCCATATTTCTGTATGCTGTTTCCTGCACCAACTTTTGCTTTTCTCCCCACATAAACAGCAGTTTTCTTGTAGAAGCGCCATTTGAAAAAATAGCGGTTCAAATTATCAAGGAAAAATGTCATCAACGGAAACACCATCACATTGGCAGCAAAACAAACCAGAAAGGCGAGGTATATATTGACATCGTTAATGATGGCATAGGGGATTCCGACTTTGGCTTCACCAAATGGAGAAATACTCCACAGCATAGCAATAACAATTGCGAGTATCAAGGAATTGTGATTTTGAATTGCAAAAATACTTCATTTCGCAGCTGCAACCTACGGTCCGGTAAACTACTTTTTTCTGATTAACTTAATATCAGAAGAACCTTTAAGAACAGAATTCTAATAAACGTAATTCTGAAGCCATCTACCCAGACAGCAAAAACCAGCTCCCAAAACAGTCCACTAAAAAACCAATCCTTACCTTTGCGCCGCGAAAAAAACCTTCAACACAGAAAATAATACCCACATGAAAAACCACCTGGTAAAAGTTTACCCTTCCAAAGCAAACCTTCCCAAAGAAGAACAACTCGCCTGGAAACTGGCGAAAATGGTAACCGATAATGTCGCTATCAGCGACGAAGTAGAAGATATGGTGATAAACCGCATCATCGACAATGCTTCTGTAGCCATTGCTTCTGTAAACCGCACCCCGGTGGTAAACGCCCGCGCCCAGGCCCTCGCCCACAAACGATCTGACCGAGGCGCCAACATCTTTGGCATGCCCCACGATTTCAAAGTACACGCAGAGTGAGCCGCATGGGCCAATTGTGTGGCCGTGCGCGAACTCGACTACCACGATACGTTCCTGGCCGCTGATTACTCCCACCCCGGCGACAGCATTCCGGCTGTTTTGGCTGTGGCCCAACAAATGGGCAAATCCGGCAAAGACATGCTCCGTGGAATCGTGGCTGCTTATGAAGTACATGTGAATCTTGTTAAAGCAATTTGCCTGCATGAGCACAAAATCGACCACGTGGCGCACCTTTGTCCGGCGCAGGCTGCCGGTGTATGCGCACTTCTCGGACTCGATACCGAGACCACGTATCAGGCCATCCAACAAGCACTTCACGTTTCGGTAAGCACCCGCCAAAGCCGCAAAGGAGAAATCTCCAGCTGGAAAGCTTACGTTCCCGGACACGGCGCCAAACTGGCCATCGAAGCGGTAGACCGTGCCATGCGCGGCGAAAAAAGCCCCTCACCTATTTACGAAGGTGAAGACAGCGTAATCGCCTGGGTACTCAGCGGCCCCAAAGCCGAGTACACCATCCCGCTGCCTGAACCCGGCGAAGAAAAACGAGCCATTCTGGAAACGTATACCAAAGAACATTCTGCAGAATACCAGTCGCAGGCACTTATTGATCTGGCAGCGCGGATGAAAGAAAAAATTTCCGATTTCTCGGAAATAGAAAATATTCTGATTGAAACGTCACACCACACGCATTATGTAATCGGTACCGGTTCTGGTGATCCCCAAAAATTCGATCCATACGCTACCCGCGAAACACTCGACCACAGCATCATGTACATATTT
>JBGTLS010000091.1:0-5286 GCA_041744015.1 Cryomorpha sp.
TGTAGGCATTCGCCGCGGCAAGGTCATCATTGATGGCTTCGGCTTTGGCGACCATCTCTTTAGAAATCACCGCTGCCGCCAGAGGGTCCTGAAAAGCCATATCAAAGGCCCTTGCAGACGCTGTTATGATGGATTGCTGTAGCGAATCGGAATGTTGAGACAAACCGGCGCTCACTGCACATAAAAAAACCAGAAAAGAAATGAAGCCCTTTTTCACCAACTGAAGCAAAAGTTCATGCAGATTCAGAAACTGAAGTAAAGATATTATTTGAACGGCATGTTCGCTATAAGGCGCAGGATAAAAGATGGTTGAGGGTTGTCGATTTACCCGCAGGCGGCCATATGTCCTATTGACTGGGAAATCTCAGTGTAAAAACCGATCCTTTTCCGGGTTCAGATTCAGCCGTGATCGTACCTCCATGATTCTTCATGATACGAGTACAAGCCGTGAGACCAATCCCGGTTCCGGGGATTTGATCATTGGTGTGGAGTCGCTGCATAAATAAGAATATTTTTGTGGCGAATGCTTTATTAAAACCGATTCCATTGTCGCTAACCTGAATCTGATGGCAGTCATCCGACGTATCCTGAGTAACCACAATAAGCGGCGCCGCTTCTGACCGGTATTTAATTGAATTTTCGAATAAGTTCTGAAAAAGTCTGACCAGTTGAGATTTTGACCCCGAAACTTGCGGCAAATCAGAAATTTCAAACACAGCTCTATTTTTTTCCACATCGTCCCCCAGCAAATCGACCGACTGCCGGCAAACCTCTTCCAAAGAAACAAGGGAATATTCCGATTGATTATCATCTATTGTCGAATATTCAAGTAAATCCCGAACCATCAATCTCATTTGATTCGAATTTCTTTTGATCAGAGAAAATATTTTCTCTCCTTCTGATCCTGGCGGAATCATCTTTTTCTTGTCGATAAGGCTTATCAGCCCAGCGATGGTCCTGAGTGGACTTTGAAGGTCGTGTGATGCAATATTTGCAAACTGTTCAAGATCACTGTTCACTTCTTTCAACCTTCGAACAGCTTCCTCGGCTTTTTTGCGTTCTTTCAAAAGCTCAGTTTCGTACATCTTGCGCTGTGAAATATCCACAACAAAAACGCTGTATGTTTGCTTTTGCCCCGGTTCATGGACATCCTTTTTTGCGTTTATCAGGACTGGAAATCTGAGGTCGTTTCTCCCGGCCATCGTGAGATTGATTTCTGATACTTCCCCCTGCATTTCCAGCATGGGCATCATATGGGTCTGACAATAGATTTTACCACCTTTGGTAAACAAATCCTCAATTGAAAAGGCTTCCATCGCTTCATCCACTTTAAAACCAAGCCACCTGCGGAGTGTTTTGTTCGACCTCAGGACTTCACCGCCACTGCCTATCTGCAGATACCCGCAAGGTGCATTATCGAGAAGCTGGTCTGACATCCGGTTTTCAGTCATCATAAGAAAAGTCTCATGGCGGCGATGGTCGCTACCGGATCTGTAAGGTGGGGAATATGCCCCGGAACCTCAATCTGGGTGTACAGGCTGTTTGGCAATTGTTCATGTACAAACTTTCCAACTTCATGCTGTGAGATCACATCCGGATTGCTTTGGATGACCTGGACGGGCACTGTAACTTTCGCAAGATCTTCGCGGTTATCTCCCAGGAAAGTGACTTTCGCAAAGTGTTTTGCAATCTCAGGATTCATCCGGCAAAAGCTGTTGTTCAACTCCTCTGCGTATTCCGGTTTTTCCGGATGTCCGGCAATGACCGGTGTGATGTGACTCGACCAACCGAGATAATTGCTCTCAAGCGTATCAATCATATCGGCAATATCTGCTCGGGAAAATCCACCATGGTAAGCGTCGTGGTTGATATAGCAGGGGGAGGGGCCAATAAGTATAAGTTTGTCAAAAAGGTCAGGCCGCTGAATCGCCGCCAGTACACCAATCATGCAGCTCACTGAATGTCCGACAAAAATAACATTGCTGATTTTTAATTCTTCACATATCTCAATGACATCCCGGGCATATCCCTCAAGCGAGCCATATTTTTCAAAGTCGTACGCCGATTCATCCGATTGACCTGAACCGGTATGATCAAAGAGCACCACGCGGTATTCATTTTCAAATTCAGGTGTTATAAACCGCCACATCTTTTGGTCGCATCCGTATCCATGGGCAAACATCATAGTCTGATTCCCTTTGCCAAATTGGGATACATTGTTTCTTTGAGCTGCATTTGCCATATGTAAATGTACGTGAACAATGGTAAAAATTACTTTTTATATCGCATTGTCGTTACAAAATTGGCAATGCTTTCATGTGTAATCGCAGTTCCGGGAACTGTTCAAAAGATTTCTGATCATATGCTTTCCGTTTTATCTGAAAGAAATGCTGCTAAAATTTTTCAGCTTCCGCAAAATCCGACGTTCCCAAAATGACACCTTTTCCCATGGCTTGTTTTCGATTTGCCTATTGGTCAATTTATTACATGAAAAATGAACAATCCGGTAAGACCAAATTGCCAGTTAAGTACCCAAAAATTCACATAAATATCCCTGAATTCAGGGATGCGCTGATTGAAATGATGGAATACCTTTCGCCCAAATCTAAATCAATCATTTTCTGAAACCAGATCCTAATGAAATCCAAAAGCTTTTTACTGGCCTCTGCCGTTATTTTCATTGCATCCACTTTTCAAGCCGCCGCCCTCCCTGTGGATGAAACTCCGATCATCATTTCGCAGGACAATACGTTCAACTTTGCCATTGCAGCAGTTGACAATTGTGCCGAAACGCTGAATGGAGCGACTTTTTTTGAAGATTGTGCAATTGGAGCAGGAGAATACCCTGATTCATATCCCACTACTGATCCTGGTTTTGAGGTCATCGCAGTTTCAGATTTGTCGTGGACCGGCTCGAATGCTGCCACAGGCAATCCCTGTACAACAACTGAATCGGTGGTTAATGGGGTCACCACCTACTTAATTTGGGGCGATGGCAATCCAAGCACTGTTTCGAAGGTGATCACCTATGACGAAAATGGCGGCCTTCAATATTTCCTGACATGGGCAGTCGATGATGCAATAAAATGGTCGGTAAATGGAGAAGTGGTTTTAGAAGTAAATAATTACACTGGACAGTGGGAAATTTTAAACCTCACTCAATTTTTATCTCCAGGGGAGAATACGATTTCAGCCCTATTAACCAATTTACATCCGCCTTGCTGGGGTATGGTCTGTATGATTTATGCAGCACCATTTGATTCCGAAATCGTTGATTGTGCCGGTGTCGTTAATGGCAGTTCGCAATTCGATGAATGCGGAGTTTGCAGGACGCCTGGCGATCCGGCGATCAATACCACTTGTAACGATTGTGCCGGTATACCGAATGGAGGTGCCATTATCGACGATTGTGGCACTTGCGCAGGAGGAAGCACTGGAGTGGAACCTTGCGCAGGTCCTGATTTTGAGGTCATCGCAGTTTCAGATCTGTCATGGACTGGTTCGAATGCTGCCACAGGCAATCCCTGTACAACAACTGAATCTGTGGTCAATGGGGTCACCACCTATTTAATTTGGGGAGATGGCAATCCAAGCACTGTTTCGAAGGTGATCACATATGACGAAAATGACGGCCTTCAATATTTCCTGACATGGGTGGTCGATGATGCGGTAATATGGTCGGTAAATGGTGAGGTGGTTATAGAAGATAATTTCAATGGACAGTGGAAAATTCTAAATCTTACTGAATTCCTATCTCAAGGGGAGAATACAATTTCAGCCCTTTTAACGGATATATATCCGCCTTGCTGGGGTATGGTTTGCATGATTTATGCTGCACCATTTGATTCCGAAGTCGTTGATTGTGCCGGTGTTGTTAATGGCAGTTCGCAATTCGATGAATGCGGGGTTTGCAGGACCCCCGGGGATCCGGCGATCAATACCACTTGTAACGATTGTGCCGGCATACCGAATGGAGGTGCCTTTATTGACGATTGTGCCGAATGTGTTGGGGGCAATACAGGTTTGGTCCCATGTACGCTCTGCAATACAAACGGCGGCACTCTTTCTGCGCCAGCTACGCGAAGCTTTTGTGTCGGTACTGGATCACCGAACGGAATACCTGTAAGTGTTACAGGTGCATGGGGCACTAATCAGGCTTACGTGCTCATCAACAATACCTCAGGAGCAATAGTAGCCACCATATCGTCAAACTCTAACTTTAATCTTGACATTTATCCTCCAGGCGAATACAGCATTCGATACATTCGTTACGAAAACGATGTGACTAACATTGGGAGCATCACGAACATCAACCAGATCAATACCCTGGTGGGGTGTTACGGATTGGCAGGCAATGCCATCAACCTCTTTTTAAGAAATGAGCCCCAAGGCGGAGTGCTCAGTGCCATTACACCCACCAGCGTGTGCACCAATGCAGGTGCTGCAAGCGTAGTTCAGGTAACTGTGGCTGGAAATTCGGGGCAATTCAGCCGCTTTGGGATCACTTCCACAGCACTGGGACAAGAAATCATCGCTTCCAATACTTCGGGTGTTTTTAATCTGAATGGACTTGCACCCGGCAATTATAACATCGGACACATCAGCTATGAGCAGGGAGTCAACCTCGCAGGAATCTCTTTCCCCAATGAATTACAAGGCTGTTATGACTTGTCTAACTCAATTTCAGTGACCATTCTCAGCTGCGCACCTTCCAGTCTGGGGACGCAACCCAACCCAACAACTGGTATCAGTACGGTAAGTTTTAACGTTCCGGAAACCGGACAAGTAACCCTCGAATTGTTTGACCTGAGCGGAAGAAATGTGGCTACGCTGTTCAATCAGGAAGCCCAGGCAGGGCAGGAGTACAGGTTGAATTTTGACGGGGCGTATTTGCCGAATGGAATCTTTATCTTCCGCCTTACAACTGGTAAAGAAGTAATCATCGAAAAAATGATGATTGCGAAGTAAATTTCAATTGTGATAGACGACGAAAGAGGGGCGCAGATTTTGCGCTCCTTTTTTTTTAGCAAGTATTCATGAATGTTTCAGATTCAGTCGGGAAGATCAAATTGTTTTTCTATTTAAAAAATAAAATAGATTCGGTATTTGAGTTTTCCCTTTTAAAAGAATTAAAGTCTCATTAGAGATTACACCGGGTGACATGCATGTCAACTTTCCCCAAAAAATTCCTGCTAAAATTTTTCAGCTTCCGCAAAATCCGACGTTTCAATCCACCGGTGACTACAGCATCCGTTACTTACGTTACGAAAACGATGTGACCAACAT
>JBGTLS010000092.1:0-4592 GCA_041744015.1 Cryomorpha sp.
TGCAGATTGTACTGCGAACTGCTCGCTGCCTATTTTTTTATCAAGCTTATTTCAGGTCCCGTAGCTCAGTTGGATAGAGCAACTGCCTTCTAAGCAGTAGGCCACAGGTTCGAATCCTGTCGGGGTCACTTGAAGCCCATCACTACAAACCGTGATGGGTTTTTCATTTAAATTCTACCACGCTTCGATGTACATTTGTTGCTGAGGAATGTATTTTCAAATAACCATCAACCGGCATGACTGAATTTTTCAAGGATCTGATTCATGAGTTTCAGCTGCCGCTTTCCAATCCGGTATTGATATTTTCTTTGATCCTTCTCATCATTCTTCTTTCTCCCATTCTATTGAAAAGATTGAATATTCCGGGAATTATTGGACTCATTATATCAGGTGTAATAGTTGGACCTTACGGCCTGAATTTTCTCGAAAAAACATCTGCAGTAGACTTGTTTTCCACCATCGGTCTGCTCTACATTATGTTTATTGCAGGCCTCGATCTGGATATGAACCAATTTCGGGCACATCGGAACAGAAGTTTGCTCTTTGGTTTTTTTACATTTATTATTCCGCTTGCCATTGGGTATCCGGTGTGCTTTTATTTACTGGGTTACGATTTTAACGCCAGTTTCCTCACAGCGAGTATGTTTGCCACCCACACCCTGGTGGCCTATCCCATCGTCAGTAAAATGGGTGTTACAAAGAATCAGGCTGTGGCCATCACCGTCGGTGGCACGATTCTCACTGACACAGCTGTGCTTATCATTTTAGCGGTCGTAATGGGCAATAGTCAGGGTAACCTGAATGCCCAATTCTGGTTGCGTCTTAGCGTTTCCCTCGCTATTTTTTCGGCCATCATGTTTTTTATTATTCCCCGCATCGCGAAATGGTTTTTCAGGAAACTGGAAAGTGAAAAACACTCACACTACATTTTTGTACTCGCAGTGGTATTTTTTGCGGCTTTCCTCGCGGAAGTGGCAGGAGTGGAGCCCATCATTGGCGCATTCGTGGCCGGATTGGCGCTGAACAGGTTGATTCCCCACTCCTCAGCCCTCATGAATCGTATCGAATTTATTGGGAATTCCCTGTTCATTCCATTTTTTCTCATCAGCGTGGGTATGTTGGTGGATGTCTCCGTGCTCACCAAAGGGCCAATGGCACTTATCGTAGCTGCCACTTTGAGCGTGGTAGCCCTTTTCGGGAAATGGTTTGCCGCACTCTTCACCCAACTTATTTTTAAATACAGCAGGGCCCAGCGCCAACTCATCTTTGGCCTCAGCAGTGCACACGCAGCCGCCACCCTTGCCATCATCCTCGTGGGATATAAAGCCGATATCCTCGATGAAAATATCCTGAATGGCACCGTAATTCTTATCCTCATTACCTGTATAGTCGCTTCATTGGCTACCGAAAGAGCTGCCCGGAAAATCGTGCTTTCCGAAGAAGTAGTCCAGGTAATTGGATTGGCAGGTGAATCCGCGCCGCAAGAGCGAATTCTTCTACCAATAGCTGAAATTTCGGATGTCGAAAAACTGCTGGATTTCGCACTATTGATGAAAGATAAAAAATCAATACATCCGGTGTCAATACTTTCAGTAGTGCCAAACGATGAAGAAGCGGAAATCAATATCATAAAATCAAAAAACAAGCTGGAGGATTATGTCAAACAAGCTTCCGCCTCTGAAATTCGCGCAGTAGTATTGACCACCATCGACCATAATCCAGCCAGTGGTATCGTGCGCACTTCCCGTGAAATTCTGGCCAGCATGATTTTGCTCGGTTGGCCGACACGACGCGGCGTAATTGAAAATCTCTTTGGTGAAAAACTCGATCATATCCTTCAGAACACGGATAAAACCATTGTAATCGCTCATCTTGAACATTCATTGGTTTCCACCAAACGCATTGTACTGATTGCTCCACCACTTTCGGAACGGGAGCCGGGATTTGATTTTTGGATTGAAAAAGTGACCCGGCTATCTCAGGAACTCACAGTGCCTGTAGTTTTTTATGGAGATTATGTGACCAATTCGTCCCTTAAAGAACGGATGCGTGTGAAAAAACTCGAATCAAAAATGATTTTTAAAGAATTTCAGGAATGGGACGATTTTCTCATTCTCTCCCGCGAAATTCTCAACAACGACTTGCTGATCCTGGTCACTTCACGAAGGGGAGCTCTGTCATACCTGCCCATCCTGGACAATATGGTCAGTAAACTTGAAAAGTATTTTAAAGAAACCAATATGGCGCTCATTTATCCACAACAATATTCTGCGGTGGAAATTCCCGGGGCATATTCTGACACATCGTCCACAACCCTCTCCCGCGGTCTCGAAACGATATTCAAAATTGGAAGGGGAATCGGTGAGGTTTTCAAAAGAGAGAAAACAGATGATCTTTCGTCTGAATTGGATGAGGGGGCTGCCTCCGCTGCTGATGAACCAGAAGAGGAAATAGAGAAACGGGAACCCTGATTGTTTCTTTTATAAATATCCCTTGGCCTGAAGTTCGAAGAGTGCAGCATACTTTCCACCTTGTGCCACCAATTCTTCATGGCTGCCCAATTCGCGTTTCCGGCCATTTTCCAAAAACAAAATCCTGTCGGCCATCCGCACGGTTGAAAACCGGTGTGAAATGAGTACAGCCGTGCGACCCACCATGAGTTCAGCAAAACGGATGAAAACCTCATTTTCTGCACGGGCATCCAGCGCACTTGTTGGTTCATCCAAAATCATCAATTGACTGTCGCCCATGTAAGCTCTGGCCAATGCAATTTTTTGCCATTCTCCTCCGCTGAGCTCCACGCCACCCAAAAATCTCTTTCCGAGCACCTGTTGATAACCACCGGGCAATTTGTCGATTACGGTACTGGCCAGACTTTTCAGGGCACTGTCACCGATTTTCTGATCGTCACGGATGTTTTCGATGTCACCCACAGCGATATTTTCTCCGGCCTGCATTTGAAATTTCATGTAATCCTGAAATATGATGCTGACATTCTTTCGCAAATCATCCAGGCTGTATTCCCTCAGGTCGACTCCATCGAGCAATATACGGCCTTCAGTAGGTTCGTAAAGCCGGGCCAGGAGTTTCACAAGGGTCGTTTTTCCGGCGCCATTTTCCCCCACAAGGGCGAGCTTTTCTCCTGCGCGCAGGTGGAAGCTGAGATGTCTCAGCGACCAGTTTTCACTGCCGCGGTATTTGAACCCGACATTTTCGAAAACGAAACCTTCACGAATCGGTACCGGAACCGCCAGAAAGGAATTGGATTCATTTATTTCAGGTTTTATTTCAAAAAAATCAAACAAGTCCTGCAGGTAGAGCGCGCTTTCTGCTATGCCGCTAAAACGATTCATGATGCCCTGAAGCATGTTGCGCATTTGCAAAAAAGAACCGGCGAGGAAGGTGAGCTGACCGACTGTGATCAACCCGCTCACGGTGTCGGAGATGATATACACGTAAGCGCCGTAGTAGGCCGCAGTTCCGATCACAGATAGCGCACTTCCCCAAAGTGCACGGGATAGGGCCAGCTTTCTGTTCGCTATGTAGTACAAATCAGCAAGACGTTCAAAACGTTTGCTAATAAAATCCTGTAGACCGAAGATTTTGACCTCCTTGGCTGTTTCGTCACTCGCGCCGATATAGCGCAAATAATCCAGTTCGCGGCGTTGCGGTGTCCAGTTTCGCGTAAGGCTGTAACTGGCTTCGCTAAAGCGGGTTTCCCCCAAAAAAGAGGGGATGATGGCGATGATCAGGATCACGATGAGAATCGGTTTGAATGCAATAATCCCGACCGCAAAAAATCCAATGGTGATGATATCCTGGGCCTGAGTCAACACCTGACTCATTAGTACACTGCGGCTTGTAGTCTGCCTTCTGGCTCTTTCGAGTTTGTCGTAAAATTTGCTGTCTTCAAACTGATTCAAATCCAAAGTCGCTGCGTGTTGGATCAATTTGACGGAAGTCTGGTTGCTGAATAAATCGCCCAATTGTCCATCGAGGAAGGTGATGCCCCGGTTGGTGATGTCGCTGAATATGGCCAGCCCAAATTCCATCGCGAGGTAAATCCAGATGAGGCGGTAGGAGGGGTCTGAGGCATCGATTTGCAGAATTATTTCATCGATAATGAGCTTGCCGATCCAGAGCATCACCACGGGTATGGCGGCTTTGATGATGCGCAATAATACGTTTCCGATGGTCATCGACGGACTTGTGTCCCAGATCATGCGAAAGAAACGGGGAAGATTTTTGAAAGCGCTCAACCTTTCCTGGAGGGTGAGTCGCTTTTTGTCAGGATCAGACGGGGCGGTACGTCTGAAAAAGGAAAAGAATGGCATGGGACAAAGTTAAGGGAATCTAGGATTGAATGCGTTGGTATTTGATGATCTGATTTTATTCCGAACGGCGTATCATACGGGACTCAACCAAGCCTGAAGGGCTTAAACCTGAATAGCCACGGGTGAAACCCGTGGTTGCTTGCAGCACATCTCACACAACTCCGGAGGAGTTGAACAATATATTCCGATGGGTTACAAATGATAAATCCTCATGGATGGGACACCTCATTTTATCCAAATCTTTTCACGTTCAACCCC